>CACZRB010000051.1 GCA_902783555.1 uncultured Erysipelotrichaceae bacterium | reverse complement strand
GGATTATTCGAAAGATGATAAATCATGGCTAGCAGTAGATGAAGAAATGGAACGTTTAGCTCTTAAAAAGACAGAAATATCAATAGCAAAAAAAGAAGGACTACAAGAAGGTATCGAACAAGGAATTGAACAAAGTAAAATTGAAATTGCTAAGAATTTATTATTAATGAATCTGTCTAAAGAAGATATATCTAAAGCAACAGGATTGTCATTGGAAGAAATATCTAAATTAAATTTTTAAAAAAGGAAATAGTAAAAGTTGACTCTTGTATATAATAATAAGTAAATGGTATAATCACACTATAGAGTAAGTGTGATTTTTCTATGGAAAAAAGAAATAAAATAATAATGTATTTATCTTTTAATTAAAAGTGTTATAATTAATTTACTTTAGAATAAGGATGGTTCAACATGAAAATTGAAAAAATATATTTAACGAAAGATAATTTAAAAAAAATAAAAAAGATTGATGATTTGTATTATAAAGGTGAAAATAAAACTGATTTAAATTGGTATTTAGAAAGATTTTCTTCTAAACATATTGGTTATGTTTTACTAAATGGGAAAAGTGAATATATTGGTTATATTATATCGGTACCTGTAAAAAAAGAATTGTATGATGCTTTAATAGGTGGAGTACTAGTAAATGATATAAATATTAATCCAGATATGTTTATTAATAAATCAAAGTATAATTATATAGTTTCGTTTGTAATTTTAGAAGAATATCGTCATATGGGATTAGGAGTCGAGTTAATTAAAAATATTATTAATATAGTTGATAAGGGTTACTATTGTGCACTTACTATTTCTAAGGAAGGAGCCGGAGTTGCTAAAAAGTTTATGCATTTAAAAAAGCAAATTAATGATGATGTGGCAGTATTTGAAATAAAACTATGATTATTATTAAATAAATGTCCATACAGATTTTAAAAAATTATTTTATTTACTATAAATAAAGGAATAGCGAAGGTATAAAATGACTTTTAAAAATTTTTAGTTACTTAATTATTGAAATTTGTAAAAAATATCTTACAAATTTTTTAATTTATATCATTATAATTAACAGATTTATTAAATCAATTTATTTTTGATAACAAATAATAAAAATTATATATTTGCTTTTAGTATAATTTCTTGCTATATTTAACTCATGAAAGTTTAATTTATATTTTACTGTTTTAGTGATATACTTGTATTCATAGAATAAAAAAGAAAGGAGACTTACTATGTTAGAACTTAAAAAGATTACCAAAACTTATATTACAGAAAGCTTTAAACAAAAAGCATTAGACGATGTTAGTATAAATTTTAGAGAAAATGAATTTGCCAGTATTTTAGGGCCATCTGGTAGTGGTAAAACTACACTTTTAAATATTGTAGGTGGATTAGATCATTATGATACTGGTGACTTAATTATAAATGGAATAAGCACTAAAAAATATAAAACTCATGATTGGGATACTTATCGTAACCATAGAGTTGGTTTTGTATTTCAAAGTTATAATTTAATTACTCATCAAAGTATTTTATCTAATGTTGAACTTGCTTTAACACTATCTGGTATACCAAAATCAGAAAGGAAAAGAAGAGCGATTAAAGCACTAAATGACGTTGGATTAGAAAAACATATTCATAAAAGACCAAGTGAATTATCTGGTGGTCAAATGCAAAGAGTTGCAATTGCTCGTGCACTTGTAAATAATCCAGATATATTACTTGCTGATGAACCAACAGGAGCATTAGATTCAGAAACTAGTAAACAAGTAATGGATATTTTAAAGAAAATTGCTGATGATAAATTAGTTATTATGGTAACTCATAATCCAGAACTAGCTGAAGAATATTCTAATCGTATAATTAAATTAAAAGATGGTAAAGTTATATCAGATACTAATCCATTTAATGGAAATGAAACTATTAAAGAAGAAAGTAAAAGAAAAAGTAAAAAAACATCAATGTCATTTTTTACTGCTTTAAGTTTATCATTAAATAATTTGATGACTAAAAAGGGAAGAACTATCCTTACAGCTTTTGCTGGCTCAATAGGTATTATTGGTATAGCGCTTATTTTATCATTATCATCAGGAGTTAATGAATATATAACTAATGTTCAAAAAGATACTATGTTATCTTATCCTATTACAATTGAAGAAGAAACAATGGATTTATCTTCATTTTTAGAACAGGGTAGTACAATTACAGATAAAGATAGTACTAAAGAACATGATAAAGATGCTGTTTATTTAGATAGTTCGACTATAGAACTTGCTAGTAAAATGACAACTACCTTGTATTCTAATAATTTAAAAGATTTTAAAGAATATTTAGATAATAAAAAAAGTGAAATTCATAAATATATTGGAGAAAATGGTATTCAATATTCTTATAATACTAAATTTAAAGTATATAATTATGATTCGGATGGAAAACTAGTAAATTCTGATGGATCAACCTTTGAAAGCAAGATTGAAAATAGTAGTAATTTATCATATCTTAATGCTTATAGTGCACCTTTTAGTAGTCAAATATTTACTGAAATAATGCCAGATGTAAATGGAGATAACATAAGCAGAGTTATTAAAGAAGAATATGAATTAATTTATGGTGATTATCCCAAAGCAAAAGAAGAAGTATTATTTATTTTACCTAAAACAAGTGAAGTAAATCTAACTGATATTTATTATTTAGGCTTACTTCCATCTAAAGAATATAAAGATATACTAGATAAAATAGATAAAAATGAAGAAGTAAAAGTATCAACTGATAAGTTATCTTATGAAGATATAATGAAAGCTAAGTTTAAACTATTAACTGCGTCTGATTTTTATGTTAAAAATAAAAAAGGATATTATGAAAGCGTAATTGATAATGATAAAAAAGTTGAAGATTTAATTAAAAATAAAAGTATTGATATAAAAATAGTTGGTATCTTACGTCAAAAGGAGGATTCCAAAAATAATTTAATTAATGGAACTATTGCTTATACTAAAGATTTAACTAATTATTTAATTGAACATACTAATGAATCAGATGTAATAAAAGCAGGAGAAAAGAACAAAGATATAAATATTACTAATGGTTTAAAATATAATGTTTCAACTGATTCTGAAAAAGTTAAAGAATCTAAAAAGTATTTATCTAATTTAAATACTAGTGATAAAGCTAATATGGCATTACTTATGGTAGGATCATCTAATCCTATGGTGGGTATGATGAGTGAAAGTCAGCTAGCATCTCTTTTAGATGAATATTTGAAGAATCCTGATAAAAAAGCTATGGTTGAATATTATGACAATTATTTAAATCCAGGTTCTTATGATAAAGTAATGTCTAGTTTAGGTAAAGTTGATTTAAGTAAGCCATCTAGAGTTTCTCTATATGCAGATACATTTGAAGCAAAAGATGGAATTACTAAATCAATAGATAATTATAATAATAGTAAAAATAAAGAAGATAAAATTACGTATACAGATTATGTAGGACTTTTAATGAGTAGTGTAACTACTATAATTAATGCAATAACTTATGTATTAATTGCGTTTGTTTCAATATCTTTAGTGGTATCATCAATTATGATTGCAATTATAACTTATATAAGTGTACTTGAAAGAACTAAAGAAATAGGTATTTTAAGAGCAATTGGAGCATCAAAAAAAGATGTTACACGTGTATTTAAAGCGGAAACATTTATTGAAGGTTTAATAGCTGGTATTATGGGAATTTTAATTACTATATTATTAAATATACCTATAAATAAAATTATTTATAATTTAACCGATATAAATGGAATTAGTCATTTACCAATAATGGGAGCTGTATCATTAATTCTAATTAGTGTAGTATTAACAGTTATTGCTGGATTAATACCATCTAGGGCAGCATCTAAGAAAGATCCAGTAGAAGCTTTAAGAAGTGAATAAAATGAAAAAAAGAATATCTTTATTTATAAATATTTTAATTATTATTCTAGAAATTATAGGTTTTATTATATCTTATAAAACTAATAATTATATTGCTATACAATTTTATACTGAAGATTCAAATATTTTGGCTTTAGTAATATGCACTATATTTAGTATATATTTAATATTTAATAAACAGATTCCTAAATGGTTATCTATATTAAAATATGCTAGTACGATATGTTTAACATTAACATTTTTAGTAATAATACTTATATTAGCACCAATGTTTAATTTTAATTATGTAGGTATGCTATTTAAAGGTACTATGTTATATCATCACTTTTTGTGTCCAATACTTGCTATTATTACATTTATATTTTTTGATAATTTAGGTAATATTGAAAAAGATTATACGATTAAAGGGTTATATTTAACATTTATTTATGCAATAGTGTTAATAATTTTAAATATAATTGATATAGTAGAAGGGCCTTATCCATTTTTAATGGTAAAAAAGCAAAGTATTTTAGCATCAATAATTTGGTTT
Organism: uncultured Erysipelotrichaceae bacterium; assembly: GCA_902783555.1. Taxonomy (GTDB): domain Bacteria; phylum Bacillota_I; class Bacilli_A; order RF39; family UBA660; genus CAG-533. The sequence continues at coordinate 15,303 of CACZRB010000051.1, read as the reverse complement.
ATTATAATTATTGGTTTAGCTTATTTCATATCATATATGTTAAGGGAATTATATAATAAATTTAATAGAAGGAGATAATATGTCTCCTTTTTAAATTTATAATATTTACACATAATTGCCAGTTATTTTTTGCAATAAGCCATAAATTATTATATAATTATGATAGTGAGGTAAACATATGGCAAAGAAGAAAACGAGAAAACAAAGTACTAGTAAAGTTAAGTTTTCATCTGAACTTACTGGTTTAATATTTATTCTTATAGGAATTATAGGAATTGGTTCCTTTGGACCAGTTGGACATATTATTAAATCATTTGCTATTTTTCTAATGGGAACATGGTGGGCAATAGCAATTATACTTCTTATGATTTTAGGTTTATATATGATTGTAAAAAAGGATGTACCTAAATTCTTTAATAGTAGATTAATAGGAATATATTTATTATTAATATCACTTCTTGCTTTTAGTCATATTGATTATATTAGTGGTGATGGTACTATTATTAAAAGTACAGAAGTATTTCAAAGTACTATTGATACTTTTATGAATACAATAAATGATATTAATTATGTTAATTTAAGTCAAACAGGTGGAGGAATAATAGGAGCATTCTTTGCATGGGGATGTGCTAATTTAGTTGATATTACTGGTACTTATATAATATTATCTGTAATTGGAGTTTTTGGACTAATTATGGCTCTTAATGTATCACTAGCAGATGTAATAGCTAAAATTATTAAAGGATTTAAAGGATTTGGTAATGGAATTAAAGATAGTAATGTCTTTAAAGTTAGTGAATCTGATGATGAAGATGATATAGAAGAAATAATTAAAAAGCCGGCTAAGGATACTAGAGAAAAAGAAATTATTATCACTAGTAGTGAAGATTTAAAACAATATCATACTGGAGTAGAAGAGGTAAAAGAGGAAATAAAAGAACCTGTTATTCCAGAAAATTCAACAAATGGGGAATACAAATTACCTGGAATAGATATTCTAAATCCAATTAAAAAATCTGTTAAAGGAAATACAACAGAATTCTTAAATACAACCCGTATTGCCTTGGAAAGAGTTCTTTCAGATTTTCAAATAGTAGGTAAAGTTGTTGAAATACATGAAGGACCAGCTGTAACTCAATTTGAAGTTGAAATTAAAGCTGGTACTAAAGTAAGCAGAATAACATCAATTGATAAAGAAATAGCCTTAGCGCTTGCTGCTAAAGATGTCCGTATTCAAGCACCAATACCTGGTAAAAGTACAGTAGGGGTAGAAATACCAAATAAGAATATTGCAGCTGTACCAATTAGAGAAGTATTACAATTTCCACCTAAAGATATGGTAAATTCAAAAATTATGGTAGCTTTAGGTAAGGATATCATGGGTAAAACTTGTTGTGCTGATATTTCAAAAATGCCACATTTATTAGTAGCTGGATCAACTGGTTCTGGTAAATCTGTTTGTATTAATTCATTTATTTGTTCAATACTTATGTATAAGAAACCTGATGAAGTAAAACTTATGTTAGTTGACCCTAAAAAGGTAGAACTTTCAAATTATAATGGAATACCACACTTATTATGTCCAGTAGTAAGTGATCCTAAAAAAGCTAATGTTGCTCTTCAAAAAATTGTTGCTGAAATGGAAAGAAGATATGATGTTTTTGCAGATAATAATGTAAAAAATATTGGATCTTACAATGAAATGATTGAAAAAAATAATAAATTGAATGATAGTAATGTTCCAAAAATGCCATATATAGTAGTAATTATAGATGAACTTGCTGATTTAATGCTAGTTGCTGCTAAAGAAGTAGAAGACTCAATTATGCGTATTACTCAAATGGCAAGAGCTGCTGGTATTCATTTAATTGTAGCAACTCAAAGACCATCTACCGATGTTATTACTGGTGTAGTTAAAGCAAATATTCCATCAAGAATTAGTTTTGCTGTAGCATCTCAAATAGATTCAAGAACTATACTTGATATGAAAGGTGCAGAAAAACTACTTGGTAAAGGTGATATGTTATATTTACCAATGGGAGCTAATACTCCAGTACGTATTCAAGGTAACTTTATAAGTGATGAAGAAATAGATAGGTTAATAAACTATGTATCTAAAGAACAAGTAGCTAAATATGATAATAGTTTAACTGAAATACCTGATAATCATATGGCTGGTGCTGATTCACCAAAAGAAGAATATGATGATCCACTTTATAATGAAATTGTTGATTTTGCAATTTCAACTGGTAAGGTTAGTGCATCACTTTTACAAAGAAGATTTAGATTAGGATATAATAGAGCAGCTAGAATAGTAGATTTATTAGAAGAAAGAGGTATTATAGGGCCACCAAATGGTTCTAAACCAAGAGAAGTTCTAATAAAAATGGAAGGTACTAATCAAGATGAATAATGAAATACAAGAATTAGAGATTTTAAAAATTAATCATGATTATATTATTGATAAGATTTTAAAGAAGTATCCTTATGAAGAAGGATATAATGTAGAAGTTATTTCTACTAAATCTATAGATGCAAGAACTGAAAAAATTACTATTAAAATTACTAATATATTAAAAGAAAATAATGAAAAGATACGTAAATGATAAAAATCCGCAAATAAGCAGATTTTTTTCTTTGGAGCTTATTTTTGTAGTATAATGTTATTAGAAAGAAGAATAAAAATGAAAAAAGGAATAATATTATTATGTACTGCACTATTACTAACTGGATGCGGTGAAGAAAACAAGCAATTATCTAAAGATGTAAATGATAATTCATCTAGTACAACTACAACTATCACGACAAGTACTACTACCAAGAAGAGTACAACTAAAACTACAACAACAACTAAAAAGACAACTACAACTAGTAAAAAGTGTACACCTAAAAAGTTCAAGCATAAATATACATATACATATGCCACAGAAAGTGAATGCAATAACGAAGGATATAATAACATTAATTATGTATATGAAAATGTTAATTCAAATGTAAGCTTATTTGGTTGTGAAAAAATAACAGATGAATGTGGAGATACTTATTGGGGTGTGTATTTTAGAATATGGACAGGATCTGGCGATAATGGGTATGAAAAGTGGTATTATTAAATTAAGGAACGAGATATGAAATTTTATAAAAATAAAGAAACTAATGAAATAATTAATTCTATAAGTGAAATTAGCAATGAAAATTTTACTAAGTTAGAAGCAAATGCAACTGATGGTGCAGTAGAAAAGCATGTGCCAGTATATTCTATAAATGATGGATATATATACGTTAATGTAGGAAGTATTGACCATCCAATGAGTGATGAACATTATATTATGTGGATTGCATTAGTAAGTGGTGATAATATAACCAAAATAGACTTAAAACCAGGAGATAAGCCAGAAGGAATGTTTGAATATAAATCTGAATCAACTATATACGCTTATTGCAATCTTCATGGATTATGGAAAACAGAAGTCAAATAAACTTCTTTAACGCAAGAGTGGCGAAATAGGTAGACGCGCTACTTTGAGGGGGTAGTGGGAATATCCCGTGAGAGTTCAAGTCTCTTCTCTTGCACCAGATTAATATATTTAGTCGAACTTTTTAGTTAAAGCTCGACTTTTAAATATATGTAACTTTAATGTAACTTTGAATTAGTATGATAATAATCAAGGAGGATATATGGAAATATTAAAAGTTGAAAATTTAACTAAAATTTATGGAGAAAAAGAAAATAAAGTTGTCGCTTTAGACAATGTATCTTTTTCAGTAGAAAAGGGAGAATTTGTAGCAATTGTTGGGGCATCAGGTTCTGGTAAATCAACACTTTTACATTTACTTGGGGGAGTAGATAAACCTACAAGTGGAACAGTTTATGTTGATGGTAAAGATATCTATAAGCTTTCTGATGATAATTTATCTATCTTTAGAAGAAGAGAGGTAGGTTTAATTTATCAGTTTTATAATTTAATACCAATATTAAATGCTGAAGAAAATATTACTTTACCTTTAGAATTAGATAATAGAGAAGTAAATAAAGATACTCTAGATGAATTATTAGAAGTTCTAGGTATGAGTGAAAGAAGAAGACACTTACCTAATGAACTTTCAGGTGGACAACAGCAAAGAGTTTCAATTGGAAGGGCACTAATAACTAAACCTGCTATTGTGCTTGCTGATGAGCCAACTGGTAACTTAGATTCTAAAGCTAGTAATGAAATAGTAAGTTTACTTAAAAAAGCTAATAAAGAATATAAACAAACTATTATTATGATTACGCATAACTTAGATATAGCTGCTGTTGCTGATCGCATAATTGAACTTGAAGATGGGCATATTGTTAGGGAGTAGCATATGTTTATCTTAAAAAAAATAACAAAAAATGATTTAAAGTTAAATAAAAAAAGATCTATTGGTACTATTATAGGTATTATTTTATCAACTGCTCTAATAACTTGTGTTGGTGGAATGTTTTATGTTTTTCAAAATACTATGGTTCAAAATGCTATTAATGCTGATGGATATTGGCATATTGAGCTATCTGATATAAGTGAAAAAGATGTTAAAGAGGTAAGTTTAAATAAAGATTTTTCTAATATAACACTTGTCAAAGATTTAGGTTATTCAATAACAGAAATAGAAGATGATTATGTTAAAGGCCACATTTATTCGATGGATAAAGATACTTTTAATTTTTTAGGTTATAAAATATTAGAAGGTACTTTTCCTAAAAGTAATAAGGAAATTGCTTTAAGTAAAACTTATGCTAAGTATGCTAAAATTAATATTGGTGATGAAATATCTTTAAATATTGGAGATATGGTTGATGAAAATGGTAATAAAATTGATGGTGAATATTATAGCAAGATAAATATTATTAATGGTAATGTGTATACTTTTAAAGTAGTAGGATTTATAAATGCCCATCCTACATTAATAACAACTGATATAGACTCTTCAAAAAATGATGTTTATTTAACATTAAAAAATCCGAAAAATTATAAAAAAGATTTTGAAGAATTATTAGCAAGTGGTAATTATAATGATTATCGAAGAAATATTGGTTTACTTAGATATGAAGTATTTTCTTTTAGTGATAATACTTTAAGTTTTTTAACTAAAATTGTAGGAATAGTAATCTTTATTATTTTAGTTACATCAGTATTTTCAATTCGTAATTCATTTGCGATATCAACTACCGAAAAACTTAAAACTTATGGAATGCTAAAAAGCATAGGTGCAACTAGTAAACAGATTAAAAAGATGGTTTTATTAGAAGGCACATATTTAGGTTTAATTGGCATACCATTAGGTGCAATTTTAGGCCTTGGAGTTACATATTTACTTACAATTATTGTTAACGTGATCGCTAAATCTGGTACTTTAGTTTCTAATGATTTACTATATTATAAATTTAATATTTTACCTGTTATAATTGCAGTCATAGTTGGTATTATTATGATTTATTTATCAACTATTGGAAGTAAGAAAAAAGCTGGGTTAGTAAGTCCAATTCAAAATATTCGTAATGCTGGTGAAATTAAAAATAATAAAGATTATAAAGTTCCAAGATTAATATCTAAAATCTTTAAGATAGGTGGTATTTTATCATATAAAAATGTCAAACGTAGTAAAAAGAAATATCGTGTTACAATCATATCTTTAACTATAAGTATTTTTATATTTATATTAGTATCTTGTTTTATAAGTTATGGTATTAAAACTGTTAATGATGAATATATTACATTAAATTTTAATGTATCGGCTAATCTTTATAGTGATGAAAAATTAACTCCTGAAAAAATTAGAAATTTGCAGAATCTTGCTAAGAGTCATTTACAATATGTTGGTGATTACAATAAAGAAGGAGTGTTTTATTTAAAAGATACATCTCATATAGTAGATAAAAAATCTTTAGTTGAAGATTGCTCTAGATATGAGAAAATGAATAGTGATAAATGTATTGGTGATATAGTTAAATATGGACATATTTATTTAATAATATATGATGATGAAAGTTTCAAAGAACTTGCTAGTATCTTACATTTAAATTATGAAAATATTAAAGATAAAGGACTACTTTTAAATACAAGTAAAGAACAAATTGGAAAAATTACTAGATATTTTAAAACATCTACTTATCAAAAAGGAGATATTATTCATTTAGATAATTTATATAATGATTATAAATTAGATTATGAAATCGCTATAAGTACTGATTATCGTCCATGGGGATTTGAAGCTTATTTTGGATATAGTACGCCTATGTTAATTGTATCTGAAAAGTACTATCCATATCGAGAATTTTTAATTCCTGAAAATATTTATTATGAAGCAGAAGATGCAGAAAAATTAGTTGATGATATCAAGAAAATTAATAGTGATATTAATGTTACAAATATTGATGCTGAAATTAAACAAATGCAAAGTACTATTTTAATAATGTCTATCTTTATTTATGGTTTTATTATTGTAGTAACATTAATTGGTATTACTTCAGTATTTAATACAATTACATCTAATATGGAACTTAGAAAAAAAGAATTTGCATCTCTTAAATCAATTGGCATGACAAAACGTGAATTTAATAATATGATTCTACTTGAAGCAGTATTTTATTCATTTAAAAGTTTATTCTATGGTATTATTTTAGGATTAATAGGAAGCTATTTAGTATATCGAATATTTGCTGAAAGAATAGACTATGGCTATTTATTTCCAACAAAAGCAATTATTATATCTATAATCTTTATAATAATTATTGTTTATGCAATTATGAACTATTCAATTAAAAAGATTAATAAGCAAAATATTATTGAAACCATAAGAAAAGAAAACATATAGGAGGCATTATGAATATATTAAGAAAAATTGTTAAAAAAGACTTACTCTTAAATAAAAAAAGAACTATTGGAACAATTATTGGTATTATTCTTGCTTCCTTTTTAATAACTATGGTAAGTTCTGCTTTTGCTATTTTTCAAAATTCTTCAGTTCAGTCATCAATAGATGAAACTGGGTATTATCATATCGAACTCTTTAATTTAAATAAAAATGATGTTGAAAATATAAAACAAGATAAAGATTTTAAGAAGATTATAATTATTAATAATTTAAAATATATTAGTCCAGTATCTAATATGCAGATTTATTCAATGGATAAAGAATCTTTTGATTATTTAAATATAAAGTTAGTTATGGGAAGATTTCCTCGAAATAGTAATGAAATACTACTCATAAAAGGCATTGAAGATTATAAAATAGGAGATACTATATCATTAACGGCTGGTGATATAGTAGATAAAAATGGTAATATTCCTGGTTTATATTATTTTGGTGAAAGAAAACTTGCTAATACTAGAGACTATACTTTTAAAGTAGTTGGTTTTATTGATACATATAGACCTATTTATGTAACCACAGGCATTGATATAAATAGTTATAATGCTTATCTAGCATTACAAAATCCATATCATTATCAAAAAGATTTTAGTGAACTTTTAGGCATTAATTTTAATTCATATAATAATAGAGGAACAAAAATCTTAAATGGAGTTAGGTATGATTATAGTATTAATGAAAATATTATAAGTTGGGAAGTATTTGGATATAATGTAAATCTTAAAGTTATTTATGCTTTAATGTTATTACTTACTTTAATTGTTATGATTATTTCAGTCTTTTCAATTCGTAATTCATTTGCTATTTCAGTAGTAGAAAAAACTCGTATTTATGCAATGCTTAAAAGTGTAGGAGCAACTAGTAAACAAATTAGAAAAATGGTGTTATTAGAAGGCGCATATTTAGGATTAATTGCGTGTCCCATTGGAATTATTTTAGGAAGTGCATTTAGTTTTATAATATCAAAAGTAATTAATTATATTATTGTTAATTATGTTATTGATAATTTCTTAAATGTTTATTATAAATTTAGTATTTATTCAATTATTTTAAGTATTATCTTTAGTATTATTATGATATATGTATCAACTTATTTAAGTGCTAAAAAGGCTAGTATAATCGCACCTATTGAAAATATACGTAATGCTGAAAATTTTAAAAATAAGAAAAAAATAAAAGTACCTCGTATTATTTCAAAAATCTTTAAAATAGGTGGAATTATTTCATATAAGAATTTAAAACTTAGTAAAAAGAAATACCGAGTAACTGTTATTTCATTAGTTGTTAGTATTCTATCATTTATAACTTTTTCTAGTTTTGTAGAATATACAATCAAAGAAATTGAAAGTGATTTACCAGATATGGAATATAATGTAAGCGTTTCACTTGATGGCTTAAATAGTGAGGAAATTAATAAAATTGCTTCATTAGATAAGAATCGAATTGAATATTATGCTCCATATAGAATGTATGGATATATTTTACCTAATAATCATATTTTATATGATGGAATAATTAAAAATTTATGTATAACTTTTGAAAGTAATATTTGCAAAGAGAGTATAAAGAGTGTTTATGTTCTTATAAATATTATAGATGATAAATCATTTAGAGAATATGTTAAAGAAGCTAAGGGAAATTATGAAGAAGTTAAAGATAAAGCTATTTTAATTAATAATATAAAAGCTTTAATATCAACAAGACCAGAAAAGTTTGCTTATTATGATTTAACTGATTATCATAAAGATGATGATTTAAATGTTAAGTTTAGAACTTCAAATGGTAATGAAGAAGAAAGTTATAAAATAGGAATTGTTACTAATGTAAGAAAATATAGTGCTAAAGGTAATTATTATGATGAATTAGTACTATTTATGAATGAAAAATACTTTAAGGGCGAAAAAAAACCTTATGTTATGTTTTATAATTCTAAAAATGCTAATAAATTAGAAAAAGAAATAAAGAAAATTGTTCCTAATGTATATATTGAAAATACTGATAAAGAATTAAAATCAAATAAAGCTATTATTTTAATTATTTCTATAATTATTTATGGATTTATAGGGGTAGTTACTTTTATTGGACTTTCATCAGTATTTAATACAATAACATCTAATATGTCATCAAGAAGAAAAGAATTTGCGATGCTTAAATCTATTGGTATGACTAAAAAAGAATTTAATAATATGATTCTATTAGAAGCTGTATTTTATTCATTTAAAAGTTTATTGTATGGAATTATATTAGGATTATTTGGCACTTATTTAGTATATAAAATAATTATAGATAAAGTTAATCTTTCATTTATTATTCCAATTAAAGCTATTATAATTTCAATTATTTTTATCATAATAATAGTTTATACTATCATGAAATATTCTATTAATAAAATAAATAAACAAAATATAATTGAAACTATAAGACAAGATAATATTTAATTTAAAGGATGACTTATATGAAATTATTACTAATTGAAGACAATAAAGATATTTATGAAGCCTTAAAATTTTCATTAGAAGAAAATAATTATGATGTTTATTTAGCATCAACTATATCTATAGCTAAAACTATTTTAAATGAAATAATACCTGATGTAATTATTTTAGATATTACTCTTCCTGATGGAAATGGTTTTGAATTATATGAAAAAGTTATAAAACCAAAGAATATACCAACTTGTATTTTAACAGCTAATGCTGAAGAAGAATCTATTGTTAAAGGATTAGAATTAGGTGCTGATGATTATATAACTAAACCATTTGGTAAAAGAGAATTACTTGCAAGAATTAAAAGAATTATTTCTAAAAAAGAAAATATTATAAATATTGCTAATCTATCATTTGATATAGATAATATGATAGCAAAGAAAGATAATGAATTAATAGAATTTACCGCCTTAGAATTAAAAATACTATTTCTTTTATTAAGTAATAAAGGTAATATTATTAAAAGAGAAACTATTTTAGATAAAATATGGTCTTGGACAGGAAACGATGTAGATGATCATACAGTAACTGTTTATATAAAAAGAATTAAAGATAAATTAGGGGTAGATATTATAAGAACTATTAAAGGTTTAGGGTACGTAATAGATGAAAAATAAAGTATATTTAAAGAAAATAATTCTTTTTAACATATTAATATTTATTATATTAACTAGTATATTTTTATATATAAATAATAGAGAATATTATTCTTATATTAATAACTATAATAATAAAATTAATTCAATTATTATAAATATTAAAGATAAGTATCCTAATGCTTCTGATAGGGAAATCATGGATATTATTACTAATGATAATAATAAAAATAAAAATATATTAAAGAATTATGGTTATGATATAGAAACAGAGTCTATTATTATAGATAATAATAAAAAATATTATAATTATTTATTTATAAAATTATCTATTTTTATAATATTAGAACTTACTATTATTTTAATATATTTAAATTATAATAATCGTATAGATAAAAATATTAAAAAGATAACTAAGGTTATTGATGAGATAAATAAAAAAAATTATGAATTAAAAATTGAAGATTTTACTGAAGATGAATTGTCTATTTTAAAAGATGCTATATATAAAACTACACTAACTTTAAAGGAAAGTGCTGAAAACTCAGTAAAAGATAAAATAAATATAAAAAAATCTTTAGAAGATATTTCTCATCAAATTAGAACTCCTTTAACATCTATATTAATAAATATTGATAATATCATTGATAATATCTCTACTAATAGTGAACAAAAAGAAATTATTTTACGTAAGATTAAAAGAGAAGCTTTAAATATTAATACTTTAGTTGAAACTTTATTAAAACTATCTAGATTTGATGTAAATACCATTAAATTTACTAGAAATAATTATTTATTAAAAGATTTAATATCGGATTCTTTAGAAAGTGTTTTACCACTAGCTGATTTAAATAACATCAAAATAAATATTAATGGAAATGATAAAGAATATTTATTTTGTGATAAAATGTGGGAAAAAGAAGCACTAGGTAATATTTTAAAAAACGCTATAGAACACTCATATAAAAATGATATAATTAGTATTAATTATGAGACAAATAATGTTTATTCTAAAATAGAAATAATAAATAATGGTGCTACTATTTCTAAAAAAGATTTAAAACATATTTTTGAAAGGTTTTATAAGGGTGAAAATAGTTCTAGTAATAGTTTTGGTATTGGACTATCTTTAGCTAAAGTTATTATAGAAAAAGATAATGGTAAAATAAGTGTAAGTTCAATTAATAATAAAACTATTTTTACAATTAAATATTATAAATAAAAGGAATGTGAATTTATGAAAAAGAAATATTATTTATTTCAAATGAAAACAGATATTTTAAATATATTATCTTTAGTTATTATGTTTATATTAATAGTTTTATTATACTTTATGTATAGTAAGTCAATTATGAATATTTTCACTGATGGTTTTAGTTTAACATTTATATTAATGATACCTTATTTTGCTTTACATGAAATATTTCATAGTATTGCATATGTAGTGTATGGAGCTAATTTTAAAAATATTACATATGGGGCTCATTTAGAAAAGGGAGTATTTTGTTGTTTATGTAAACAAAATATTACTAAAAAGAATATTCTTATTTCTTTACTATATCCATTTATATTTTTAGGATTAATAACTTTAATTATAGGGATAGTTTTTAATATTTATCCATTGATATTATTATCTATAATGAATATATCAGGATGTACTGGTGATTTTATTATGTTTTATGACTTAGTTAGAATTAAAAATTTTGAATTTAGTGAGTTTGATGATCCAATTAGTTTTGCTTTATATACTAATGAAGATTTAAGTAAAAGTAAATTATTAGGGTTAAAATTTTTAGGAGAAACTAATAAATTAGAACGTACTATTAATAAAAAGATTGAGATAAGTAAAACTACTATTATTTATTGTATTATATTTTTAATTATTGGTTTAATAAATTACTTTTTATAAAAATATTATACTTGAAAGTAGGAGTAGAATTATAATATAATAGACTTAGAAAGTAGGTCTATTTTTTATGAAGAAGACTATGGGAATAATATTAGTATTTATATTAGTAATAATGTTAGGTATAGGAGTAACATATGCTTATTTCAGTGCTAAGATAAATGGATTAGAAAGTGCTAGTACCTTAACTTTAGAAGCCGGAGAACTAGAAATAAATGTAGATGGTGGAAATATCATAAGTGTAAGTAAAATTATACCAGATAGCGAAGTACCATTTGCAACCAAAACAATAACTTTAACAGGAAAGAATACTAGTATTTATTTAAATATGCCTTATAGTTTAAAATTAGTAGTAGATAATAATACATTTACAGCTGGATCAATAAAATATTCAATAAGTGGTGTAAATGATTCAAATAGTGGTAAAGTAATCCCAGAAATGGAAATGAAAGATGCTGGTAGTACGACAATAATAGGAAGTGGATACTTTGAAAGAGGAAATCCATTAACTCATACATATACTCTAAAAATGTATTTTCCAGAAACAGAAGTAGATCAAAGTGAAAATATGGCAGCAACATATAATGCACACATAGAAGTAACACCAGATGAAGCAGAAGAGCCAGCACCTAATGGATGGTGGAAAGCAGCAAATGGGACACTACTTGCTGCTATAAGGGATAATAGTACATTACATATAGATGAAACTGGTATGACTATTCCAGGACAAGATATTGCAACAACAGATGAACAACTTAGAATAACAACTGATGATTATGGAGTATCATTTTATTATAGAGGAAATGTCCCAAACAATTATGTACAATTTGCTGACAAATGTTGGAAAATAGTTCGCGTTGATGGTAATGGTAATATAAAATTAATACTATGGAATAATGATGGAACAGATTGTAGTGTCAACACTATAACAAATTCTAGGTTTAATAATCATAATGCAGGTAATACTTATGTGGGATTTATGTATGGAAATGTAAATTCAAGTGAGTTTAGTAATACAGGTGAAACAGGATATCATGACAACATTTATGATAGTGCTATTTTATCTAATTTAAAGACATGGTATGATACAGCACTTAAAACTAATGATGAAAATAATCCTACTAAATACACCGAATTACTTGCTGACACAATATGGTGTGGTGATAAATCATTATCAAGTGGAACTGGAATAGGAGAAAATACATCTTATTATCGATCTATTAATAGAAAGAATAATCCAAGTTTAATTTGCCCAAATGCTGGGATAGATGGTAAATTATCTAAATATACTGCTTATGACAATACATAATATACTGCTTATGACAATACATATGGCAATGGAAAATTAAAAACTAAAACAGGAATAGATTCAGAAACAGGATTACCTATCTACAAATATTATAAAATAGGATTAATTACAGCAGATGAAGCAGTCTATGCTGGTAGCAAATCTCAAACTAATAATACTTCAAGTTACTTGTATTCTGGGGCTTACTATTGGACCATGACACCATCTAATGGTGGTTCTATTTCAGAGAATTGGTATGTTGGAAGTAATGGCCATTTATCTGATGCTGAAAATGTTTATCAAAGTAGAGGAATGCGCCCATCAGTTGCCTTAATTCCAACTGTACAGGCAACATATAATACCTCAGAAGGCGCAGATGCACCAGGAACTGTAAATAATCCATATGTAGTGCAAACAAATTAAATTATTTCTAATAAATAAGTAAAGAGTAGATTTATACTCTTTATTTTGTTAGAATAATAATGGATGGTGAGTTATGAATAAGAAAGAATTTATAAATAAACTAATTGAAGTTACTAAACTAGATGAAGAAAAATGCATCAAAATAAATGAAATATTAGAAAATCATATGATTATAGGGCAAAAAGGTAAAGAACAAATAATAGAAGAATTAAAAAATAAGTTATCATTAGATGATGAAAAAGCTAATAATATTTATAATACTTGTATGGATATTGTAGGAAAAGGAATAAAGGATAAGTTAATTCATCCTTTTAAAGATTTAGATTAATGGAAGAAGTTTATAATTTTATTAAAAATGCTAATACTTACTTTTTAGCAACTGTAGATAAAGATAAACCTAAAGTAAGACCATTTGGCTCAATTAATATATTTGAAGATAAATTATATATAGAAACATCTAAACTTAAAGAAGTATCTAAACAAATAGAGAATAATCCTAATGTAGAATTATGTGCATTAAGTGATGGAAAATGGTTAAGATTATCTGGAACTCTAGTAAGAGATGAACGTATAGAAGCAAAGATAAGTATGTTTGAAAATAATCCAATATTAAAAAAGTTTTATAAAGTTGATAGTGATAAAACTGAGGTTTTATATTTTAAAAATGCTACAGCTATTATTTATTCTTTTACAGAAGAAATTAAAAAAATTGATTTTTAATGAAAATTCATATAAAATTCTTTTTTTAAATGTTATAATTATAAAAGGAGGTTAGAAAATGAAAAGGTATATATTAAGTATTTTACTAATATTATTATTTCCTGTAATGGTTTTTGCAAAGGAAGATAAATTAGTTAAAGTATATGTCTATGAAGCTGGTGGATGTCCATATTGTGAAAAAGAAATAGAATATCTTAAAGGACTATCATCATATAATAAAAAATTTAAAATAGTTCAAAAAGAATTATATGTAGATCATGTTAATTGGGCTCATGGTAAAGATTATGAAACTGGTGCAAAAGTAGCTAATACTTTTAAAGCTGCTGGTTTTAATGATGCTAGTTATTATGGAACACCATTTGTTGTAATAAGTGATGTATATGCTGCAACAGGATATTCTACTTCTTTAGAAGATGCCATTAATGAAGCTTATGAAAAAGGCGATAAAGATATCGTTAAATGTATCGAAGATGGTAAAGAAGAATGTATTAAAGGTGTAACTGCTGAAGATGTTGCTAAAGTTGAAGAAGAAAATAATACGTCAGATGATCAAGCTGCTGACAATAGTTATGCTAATGCAAGTTCATATTCTAAAACTGCTAGTGGTGATATTATTTGGACAGTTATAGCATGTACTCTTGTTAATATTGCAGTGTATGTAGTTAAAACTAATAAAGATAAAAAAGACATAATTGAACATTTAAGTAATAAGTAATCCAGTGTATGCTGGGTTTTTATTTTTTATAAGTATTTCTTGTTATTTAAGTTGTAATGATTTATAATTATTTTATAAGATAGGAAGGCATATCTATTATGAAGAAATATATACCAATAATATTAATATTAGTTTTTTCTATAGTGTTTTTAGGCTTATCTAAAAATGAAAATAAAGATTTAAAAGATAATAGTAAAAAAGATACTAAAGATATTATAATAGCTTCATATGTAAACGGAGTATATACTGATGAATTACCAACTGAAAGTAAATAT
>CACZRB010000050.1 GCA_902783555.1 uncultured Erysipelotrichaceae bacterium | reverse complement strand
ATATTTACTTTCAGTTGGTAATTCATCAGTATATACTCCGTTTACATATGAAGCTATTATAATATCTTTAGTATCTTTTTTACTATTTTCTTTTAAAGTTTTATTTTCATTTTTAGATAAACCTAAAAACACTATAGAAAATATTAATATTAAACATATTGGTAAATATTTCTTCATGTTAAGTCATCTCCTATTATATATTTTATAATATTTAAATATATATAACAAGTAAAAAAATTCTAGATAACTAGAATTTAAATGAATAACTCTTTATAAACATCTTTATTTAACTCATGTTCTTTTGAATTCTTTTTAATTAGATTGTAAGTGTTAATTAAGTAATAATTATAATTAAAGGTATTTATATTATAATCATTGCTTTGATCATCATATGTTAAATCTATATGCATCCACATATTATTAATATAAACTACATTCCATACATGCGTATTAGATACAACTTTATAGTTTGGTATATTTAATTTATCCATAAATAAACTAAAAGCATCAGCATATCCACTACATATAGCACTACCATATACTAAAGCACCATATGCACTATCAGATTTAGTACCATAATTATATCTTATATTATTAGCTAAATAATCATGAACTTTTTTTATTTTTTCATGATTAGTCATATTATCAGTAATTAACATCTTTAAAATATAATTAATTCTATTATCTAAATAATTAATTTCTTCATTACTATACTTTTTATTAGCATATAATCTAATATTTCCATCTGATAAATAAGATACTTCCATATTTAAATTAGTACTATTATAAACACTTACAAGATTGTTTATTACATTCATAATACTTCTATTATTTAAAGTATTTGATATATCTTCTCCACAATTTAAATAAGCATCAGAACATTTAAAATCATAATAATCATAACTATTATTTAGCATAGTATATATAATATTTAAAAAATCTTGCTTATTATTAATTATTTTAATGTTAGTATTTTGAACATATTTAAAAAACAAATCTTTATAATGATTATTTTTATAGAAAGATAAATCATTATAATCTACTTTGGCAATTATATTTGAAGATGTATATTTTTCTTTATTACTTGCTACCATTAAACTAGAAATACCAAATAAAATTAAATCTATAACTAAAACAAATAGAATTAATCCTTTTTTCATATCAACCAAACCCCTTCGATATGTCATAAATGATACCATAAAAATGCTAAAATGTCAAATATATGTAAATTAAAACTAGACTTATATTAGTCTAGTCTATCCATGCTTTAGGATTTTGTTTTCTTCTTTCTCTTGGAGAAAGTTCTACTTCCTCTTCCTCTTTATGTTGTCCTTTATAAGTTGAAATTAACTTCTTTATATATTTGTCTCTATTATCTTCATTTTTAACAAGGATTAATTCTAAAGTTGGTATCTTCATTATTTCTTTTATCTTTAAATATTCATATTTTTTAGGATTTATATAATAGGTATTATTCTTATAGCTTGTTAATACATCGCTTCTATAGAAGTCTTCTGGTATCCCAATTTTTTGTAATATTTTTAGAATATTATTAGTAAAGGTTCTTTCACCTGTTTCACTCATTATATGTTTTATTAAAGCTTCTTCAATAAAATCATTTGGCGCTATTAAAATATTATTATCATCTTTTAATATTCTTCTAATATCACTACTATCTATCTTTATATTGGGTAACTCATTCATATTTAATAATGCCCAAAATTCATATCTATTCCACTTATAATTATTAATAGACATTGTAATATTATCATCGTGTTTATATCCTACAATAGGCATATTACCAATTACATAATAATCTAAATCTTCATTAATTGGACTATAGTAGTAACCAGTTTTCTTATAAAAGTTTATCATTAACTCATGAAAATAATTTGATAAAAGTAAGCATGTACTTGAATAAAACCCCTTTGTTACAATATTTCCAACTTCAAATTGTTTCGTTTGATATTTTTTATTTTTCATTCTAAAGTTATAAGCATCTTTAGTATTATTTGGATAATTAAATCTCTTATGACATTCTTCTTCTAATTTATCATCTTTATAATTCTTTAAAGCTTCTGAATCTAAAAAATCTACTATTTCTTTATACTGCATTATAGTCATATAATTATTATTACTATTTATATATTCTTGTAATTCATTATAATATGGAATAATATCTTTAATAACAGAAAAAAACTCTGATTCAGGATTACTATTAATTATTTTATTTCTTACATCCTTATCATCCAAAACCATTTTTAAATATTTATCTCTGGTTTTACTATCAACTGGTGGTATACTGTAAAATTCTCTTATAATATTATAAGAAATAAAATTAAACATACTTATAAGAGGTAAATATTTATAACAGTCTCTATATGCTGCATTAACTTTACGAATTAAATTATTATCTTCTATCAATGAAGGATTTAACTCTTTTTTACCAGTATATTTTTGAATTAGAGGAATTAAACTTTCATGAATTTCTAATTTTTCCATAAGTAATCACACTCACTGTAAATATTATAACATAAAAAAAGTTTAATTATTAACCTTAATTAAACCTTTTTCTAATTCTTCTAGAGCTCTACCTAATTCTTTCTTATTTTTATACTCATTTTCTGGTAATTGATAATGTCCAGTTTCTTGTATTTGCTTAGCTCTTTTAGCAATAATATGTACTAAAGAATATTTAGAGTCAATATTATTTAATATTTTGTCAATTGATGGATAAATCATTTTATCACTCTCCTATGATATTAATATACTATATTTAATATTTTTAATACATATTTATGCTAAAAATTATACACTCATTTTACAATTAACGACAGCATGGATTTTGATCATATATATTACATACTTCGTTCTCTTCACAACATGTATAACATGGTTTAAAAGTATGATGGTAAATATGATGATTAATTATTCTTGTATTAATTGGCTGAATATGTTCAACATTATGACATATTTCTCTATGACATACTCTTTCACAAGGTGCTTCTACTATTGGATCACATCCAGCTCCTATTTCAGAATACATTCCCATATTTTTCATATTCATATCATTTTTCATAAAATTATTATCATTCATATCGATGTTAATATTCACTTCATCTTCATAACAACGATTATCTTTAAACATAAAAACACTTTCCTTTCTAGTTTATCTTATGTAAAAGTATTAAATAAGGTTAAATGTTGTTCACATAAATTATTAAGAATTACAAATAATATTAATGGTGAAGTATATGAATATTTCTTTTACTAGGACAGATCTAGCTAGTGATATTAACAATAATAATTTAAAGCATATGTATTTTGATGATAACAATAATATTGAAGTATTAAAAATAAAAAATAAGGATTATCGAATAATAAAATTTAATAATCTAAATGATAAATTAATAATAACTTTAAAAAATGAATTAAATAATTTTGTTAATAAAGTAAAAAATAATAAAAGTGTTCTTATTATTGGACTTGGGAATGATAGTTTTACTGCAGATTCAGTGGGACCTAAAACGTTAAAAGGAATAAATGTTAATGCTCATTTAATAGATTTAGGTATTTATACTAAAAATATAAAAGTATCAGCTTTAGAACCAGGTGTATTAGGACAAACTGGTATAGATACTAAAAGAATTATTAAAAGCGTTGTAAATGAAATTAAACCTGATTATTTAATTATAATAGATTCTTTTGTAAGTAAAGATATTAATGCTATTCAAAGAACAATTCAAATAACTAGTGAAGGTATAACTCCTGGTAGTGGTATTATGGGAATAAATTCTAAAATAGATGAAAAAACTTTAGGATTACCAATAATAGTTATTGGCGTTCCTACTGCTTTAGAAACTATTATAAATAAACAAAAGTTAATACTATCTACTAACAATGTTGATAAATATGTTGCAGAAATAAGTAAGATTATAAGTACTGCAATTAATAATTGTTTATATCTTAGTTAATTTAACTCCCTTATAATAGTGTTTTAGTATTTGTTCATAATTATATCCGGCTTTAGCCATACCATTAGCCCCATATTGGCTCATTCCAACACCATGTCCATAGCCTTTTGTTTTAAAAATAATTCCATCATCTTCCAAGCTTAATTCAAAATCTGCACTTCTTAGATTTAATAAATTACGAATTTGTACTCCTGAATAAGTTTTATTATTAATTTCTATTTTTTCTATCCTATTACCTTGTGTCTTACTTATTATATTTATTACAGAATTTTCATTTATATCCATATTTAATTTTTTAGATAAATCATTATAAGTAATAAATTTCTCATAATTAAAGGATTTATTAGTAGTATCATAAGGGCTATCAACGCTTACTAAATATGGTTTAGATGTCCCCCAAACATACTCTGCATTTTCTGTTTGACCATTACTTGTTGAATGATAAACTGCATCTATTATTTTTCCATCATATGTTAAATATAAACCCTTTGTATTATTAACTGCATTTTTTATTTTTTGATAGTATTTATTATAATTTGCTCCCCACATTTTTTT
>CACZRB010000049.1 GCA_902783555.1 uncultured Erysipelotrichaceae bacterium | reverse complement strand
GATAATTTGGTTGCAAAAGTTGTTTTACCACTACCAACAGGACCTATTATATATATTTTATTATACATACTATTCACCTCTTTTTATATATATTACATGTATCGGTTTATTACAAGCCAGTACCATATAATTCATTTCAAGAATGTCTATATTTTAACCTGTTTTTTATTATTTTTTCTCCTTCACTATATTGGCTCTACATCAATAAATTTTATCTGTTTATTCATATTTCTAATTTGTTGTTTTATTTTTTTCTCAATTTTAAGATATTCCTTAATTTTAATATTATTATTCACGTCAATTTTTAAAAAAACGCTATAGTAATATGACATCTTAATTATTTTGATATCATTGATTTTAAAGTTTTTAGATTGTTCAAGTCCTTTTTTTATAGTTTCTTTAATATCATCATTTTCTTCATCATTAATTAGAATTCCCCTTATATTAGATATAATCATTTTTATTGACGTATAAAAAATGTATAATGCTATACATATGCTTCCTATTTTATCAACATGAGCTAATATTGGAACGTACTTTTCGAAAAATGTTATAATTAATACTAATATTACAACACAGGTTGATATAAAATCTGTTTTAGATTCTTTGTATGATTCAATCAACAATTCATTTTTAGTACTTTTGGCATATCTATTTAATAATGAAATCACGAATCCTTTTAAAATTAAAACTAATAATAGAGCAATTAATATAAATAGATTTGGTGTAAATTTATTCTTAAACATAAACACTTGATATACAATGAATAGCCCTATCAAGAATAGTAATATTCCTGTAAAAAGATTAGATAAATAATATACTTGCCCATAACCAAATGGATATGTTTTATTCGACCTTTTTTTCCCTATTTTATTTGCTACTAAACTTAAAATATCTGTAAGAAAATCAATAAAAGATTGAATAGAATCTGCTATTAAAGTTGAAAATGAGAATACTAAACCTAAAGCAAGTTTTAAGGAAGCTGAAATAAAATTTAAAATTGCTGTTATTATTATTATTTTCTTTTCTTTCATAAATTATCGCCTTTCATAAAATATATAACTACTTTGATTGGTTACATAGTTAGTTATTTTTAATTAAATAAGCATAAATATCTAAAGATAATTTATCTACTTTGTGTCTGATTACACCTTCAGTTATATCGACATAATTATTATGAATAATATGTAAGCCTAATTTTTTTAGTTCTTCTTTATCAAAAGTTACAACATCTTTTTGTTCAGTATCACGATATTTATTAATTACGTCATCAGATATTTTACCATCATTAGCAATAATAATATCAACTTTACGATTACCTAAATACTCATTTAGTGCTTTAATATGGTCACAAGCACTATACCCATCTGTTTCACCAGGTTGTGTCATCATATTACATACATACATAATTTTAGCTTTGCTTTCATTTAAAGCATCTTTCATGTCATCATTAATTAAATTAGGTATTACACTAGTATATAGACTACCCATACTTAAAATTATTAAATCAGCATTTTTAATTTCTTCTAGAACTAAAGGATTAGTTGTTGATTTATCTTTATAGTATACTTTTTTAATTATTTTATTTGACTCTGTTATGTTATGTTCGCCTATTATAACTTCATTATCATTCATAGTAGCAGCTAAAACAACATTATCTTCAGTTAATGGTAATACTTTACCTTTTAAATTAAATACTTTAGATAAAGATTCAATACCATCTGATAGATTTCCGGTAATATTAGCTAATGCAGTTAATATTAAATTACCTACTGCATGACCATTTAAATCACTAGTAGTTTCAAAGCGATAATTCATAAGTTTTTCAATTAATGGCTCTGTTTCAGCTAATGATGTTAGAACTCTTCTAATATCTCCTACTGCTATGGTATTAAATTCTTCACGTAATCTTCCAGTACTTCTTCCATCATCACTTACAGATACTACTGCTGTAATATCTAACGGAAATAATTTTAATCCTTTAAGTAACGTGGACATACCTGTTCCACCACCTAAAACTACAACTTTTTTAGTATTCATTTTCTATTTCTCCCTTCTTTACCATCTGGTTAAAATATAGCTACCTGTTTTTTTAATATCGCTTAAAGTTAATTTTCTTCCCCAGTATACTGAATCATTTAGATTTCCTTCAGCTATAGTGTATGTATCGCCACTTATAGATAAAACAATAACTGAGTGAGTGTCATTATATATTCTTAATATATCTCCTACTTTTATATTATCAAAATTAGTATGTTTTTTTGCTTTGCGAGAACCAAAGGCAGCATCACTTACCATAAAAGCAAATCCAGCACAACCATATCCTTTAGAATATATGCCACCCTTCCAAGAATAAGAATTATCATTATTCCAAGGTGTTCCATTAGGATACTTATCTTTTAAGGCAATCATAGCATTGTATACTTCATTTTCCGTTAGAGCTTTTTGCGTTGTTGTAGTAGTTGTTGTAGTAGTGGTCGTAGTTGTTGTTTCTATTTTCTTTGTAGTTGTAGTCTTAGTAGTTGTGGTAGTTGTTTTGGTAGTTGTTTTCTTAGTTGTAGTGGTAGGTGTTGTGGTAGTAGTTGTGGTAGTAGTGCTACTAGTATTTACTTCCTCCTTTGTATTAGTAGTTTTTTCTAAATTAATATTTTTATTTAAATCTTTTTTAGGCCCACAGCCAAACAATAATAAACATATAAAAAATAATATAATCTTTCTTTTCATAAATTACCTCCTATTTAACATATCAAATTATATTTAATTTTTGAAAAAAGATACTAAATATAGTATCTAAAAACTATTAAAGTATTTTAAAGGCGTTATAGATTCATCCAATTTAAGCTTATAGTTTTTACCATATTTTAAGAAATTAATAAGTACATAAATATCTTTTTGTAATATGATATCCAATAGTTCTTTATATTTATCGCCGTGGATAGTATTAAAAAACATAATATAAAATTTCTCAGGCAATTCTTCTTCTAAATTATAATAATTATTAATAAAGATTTTAATATAGTTTAAATCATCTATTTTTAAATTAGAAAGCACGCCATACATTTTAACAATATCTATAGTAGATACATATTTATCATTCATTTTTTGTAATAAATCATTAATCATTTACCTAATCCTCAATATTTAAGAAATACTTCTTATTTCAATCATTTTTTAGCCATGTTTTTTAAAACTAAATTATCAATTGTTTTATGGCATATACTAGCAATTAAGATACCTCCCATAGCTGACAATGGAGGATAAACTAGAAATAATCCAAAAGTAGCTATACCAATTATAATACTATAGATTATTTTACCTTTATTTGTATATGAACTACTTAAACTATCTGTTGCAACAAATACAAAACTAAATAATATTCCATTTGCAAAAATATTATCTAATATAAATCCAATTTGATTTGTTAATGTACAATAAACAATCATACATAAACTATATGTTGCACTAGAATATATAGGTATTTCTTTTTTAAATGTACGAATATTACATAATATAATTAAACTAAAAGCTAATAAAAGAACATGAGAGGTATTAATTCCTCCACTTCCTCTACCTATTAAATAATCTAATGCTACTAAGTTTAAAGTATTACTTTGCTCGTATACATTTAAAAATGTAAACCCATATATAAATTTAGTAATAAAAATCAAACTTAAAGATGTCAAAGCTATAATATTAATATTATTTTTATTTATAAATTTACTTATTAATAAAAATATAAATGTTACTAAACTAAATAACCAAATTCTTGTATTAATACTAATAATAGATGCTATTAAAATACCATATAAAGGATGAAATGAAGAAAAACATGATTCTTTAATACTTAAATCTTTTTTTATTATACTACTATATATAATATTAACTATTATACCTATTATAAATCCTAATAAATCAAATATTAATGGTTTAAGCATAGCATAAAACGATACATAATCATTGATATATAGTTTTATACCATTTTTATAAAATCCGGCTAATATTAATGGAATAAGGGCTAAAATAGTTTTAAACATAATATTTTTTAAATTGTCTTTACTTCTTATGTATACGTTATTCATGTTTATCACCTACTAAATGAATTTTACTTGGGCATATATAATTACATAAGCCACATTTTATACATTTATTCATATTAATTCCATATCTAGGATCAGCACTTACTGGACAATTTATATGACACAAACCACAATTGATACATTTAACAGGTTTTTCAGTATTTACTTCCTCAATAAATATACTTCTTATATTAGGAGTTATAATTGCATTTAAAGAATCTATTTCATAGCCTGATAATAGGCCATTAATAATTATATGATATTCATCTTTTTTTATTTTAAATTCATCAGCTACTATATCTGCTATACGAGTACCTATTTTAACTTTTACAACTTTAGATTTAGTAAGTAAATTTCCACCAATAGTAACTAGTTTTTCAGTAATGGGAGTTTTTCTTTTTAAAACATTATATATATTAAATGCATCTTCTACAGTTAAATATACTACTCCATCATCCATTTTTGAATTTAAAACTAATTCTTTAATTAAAATATCTTTATTACCAATTGGATAATAATCTTTCATTAATTTTAATTCAATATTAGGATATGTTCCCATTTGGTTTAAAAGAGTTATTACATTATTACTATCACTATCTTTAATAGCAAAGAAACATTTATGAATATCTAAAATGTTAATTAAAGCATCAACTACTTCTAGAATTTGATCGGTATGTTCTTCAATTAAATAAGAAAATGTTGCTTCATTTGGTTCGTTATCAATACCATTAATAACTAATGTTTTACCATTTAAATTTTCATCAAAAGCTCCATAACTCTTTACAATTTTGATTAAATCATTTTTTGATATATTATAAGGGTCTTTCTTTATTCCACTTGACTTAGAAACATTTTCTTTGAAATTATTTTCAATAACAATAGTTTTTTGATTTTTGCCATCAACTATATTATCACATAAGCCCATAACAGTACCTGATACAGGACTATATACAAACTTATTTTTATTTGCTAACACAATTGAATTTTTATATATTTCTTCTTTGCCTTTAACATTTAAAGAATCTTTATTATTATAAGGAAGATATATATAATCTGGAGATAAATATTCTTTAATTTGTTTATTAATTCTTTTATTCATATCTTTATTTATTTTTACATACTTGGTCATATTCTTCCACCATAATTATTATAACGTAAAAAAAAAGAAATAACTAGTCATTATTTAAATTCATAATTATTTCTTCAATTTCTTCTTTTGTTTTAAAGCCAATAAATCTTTCAACCATTTCTTTATTTTTATATATTTCAACCGTTGGTATACTCATTACACCATGCGTTTGTGCTAACTCTTCATGATCATCTACATTTACCTTAATAATTTTAATATTTTCCATTTTTTCTAGTTCAGCACTTATCATTTTACATGGCCCGCACCATTCGGCAAAAAAGTCTACAATTGTTATGTCATTTGTTAATACGTCCTCTAACTTTTGACCACTTAAATACTCTATCATTTTATTCACCTTTCTTTTTGTATTTATTTATTATATCACTTGCTCCATTTATTTCAAGTTTACCATCTTTAACTAATTTTTCGGCTGAATTTGGGTCTAATATTTCATATTTTAATAAAATATTTAAGCTATCTAAATTAGCTGATGTTTTATCATCTTTATTTTCATTTTTTATTGCTATATCATATATTTCTACAATTGATTTATATGTATCACCTACTATACTAGATAAAACTGGCGTCTTTTCTAATAGAGTTTCTGCATATTTACTTTCATTATATAATGAAGAAACTGGACTAATTAATCCTAGTACAAAAACTAAGATAAACGCTATAATAACTCCCTCAATAAAGCCACATATAGCTCCTAATATTTTACTAGGTAAAGTTAAAACTATCGTAGCATGAACAAGTTTATTAAATATTCCACTTATTTTAACAACTATACCTAATATAAATGATAATACAACTAATGTTACAATATAGCTTATTGCTTCATATATTAAAATATTAACTATACTCATTCCAGCAAATTTACCACCTAATGAAAAAAATGGTAAATGTTCATAAAGAAAAATTGAAATTGGATTTTTCAAATAAAAAGCAAGTATTATCACTAAAATAGTTCCAACAAAAGCAACGATACTTGAAATAAAACCTTTTTTAAATCCAATTAATGCACTAAGTATTAAAACAATAATAATTATATAATCTAATAAATTCATATTATTACTCCTAACTATTCTTAATTAATTATATTATATTGTTTGGAAAAAATAAAGATTTATTAATAAAAATATGTTATGATTATTAAAGGTGATTTAAATGACTATTGTATTTAAAGTTAGCGATAATATTAAACAAAAGATGATTGATTATTATTTTGATAAAAGAAGAGAAAAAACTCCTCCTTATGCTATTTTTCAAGCAGATGAAGCTGATACAAATATTACGCTTTATGAATCTGGTAAAGTTATGTTTCAAGGTTTATCTGCTGATATTGATGCTAATATGTGGAAGGATTTAGAAAAGAGTCTTAATGGCAGAGATATAGATTCAGAACTTGCTTTAGAAGAAGCTAAGAAAAAAGACAAAAAAGAAGAAGAAAAAGATTTAAGATTTATAGGAGTCCCAACTATTGGTTCTGATGAAGTTGGAACTGGTGATTTTTTTGGACCTATTGTTGTTACAGCATCTTATGTTTCTAAAGAAAACATGAATTTGTTATATGAACTTGGAGTTAGAGATTCTAAAAAATTAACTGATGCAGAGATTCTAAAAATTGGCCCTACTTTAATTAAAAATATTCCTCACTCTACTTATATTTTAGATAATAAAACATATAATGATAAACCTACTAATATGAATAAAATTAAAGCTATTTTACATAATAAAGTTCTTTGTAATATGGTTAAGCAAGAAACAGATTATAAGTATGTTGTAGTTGATCAATTTTGCTATCCAAGAAATTATTTTGGCTATATTTACGGGGAGCCAGAAAAATTTACTAAAATAACATTTACTACTAAAGCTGAAGATAAATGCTTATCAGTAGCAGCTTCTTCAATAATTTGTAGATATGTTTTCTTACAAGAAATGAAAAAGTTAGAAGATAAATATAATATTTTTCTTAAAAAAGGTGCTGGCTTAGAAGTTGATAAACAAGGTGCTATGCTGGTTAAAAAATATGGTAAAGATATTTTATACAATATTGCTAAACTAAACTTTAAAAATACAGATAAAATTAATAATTTATTAAATCAATAAAACTCACAATTAAGTGAGTTTTTACGTTTCAATAATATATGGGTTATTAAATGTACCATCGCCATTAGAAATAGTAACTGATGGAATAAGGGCAATGGATGGAGCTATTCTACCACCTGGTGCATCATTCGTATTTACACCATAATCATGAATAAAATTATTAAAATGGTAATAACGAATTCTACTAGTATCATAAGGTGTTAGAGTCCAATACCAACTTTCTGTATAGAAATATACATTTGTATTAGGATGCCATGCACCAACTACTCCACCATATATGTATTCATCAGCAGTAAGTAATCCTATCTTATATAATTTATCTCCTTCACCATTTACACCTCTTAATTTGCCATTTCCATATTCAGTATCTTCAGCGGTAAATTTTGATAATTTTCCATCTTCTCCAGCACTTGGACATGTTAAGATTGGTTTAGCTGAAGAAAGAGGTAAATATCTTACACTTGATCCATATTTTGTACTTGTGTTTCCTACCCCACTACCACTTACTAATGATTTATCATTACACCATATGACATCTGATATTAAATCAGAATACTCAGTTGTTGTAGAAGTTTTAAATGTAGAATTATACCAAGACTTTAAATATGATAGCATACTACTATCATATAAATTAGCATGAACTTCTTCATATGTCGAACCATTAACATCTCCATACATGTATCCAATTGAAGCATT
>CACZRB010000048.1 GCA_902783555.1 uncultured Erysipelotrichaceae bacterium | reverse complement strand
GAATTTAAAAGAGTTGTAGATTTAATATTTGATGTTTATAAAGATTTTAATATTACAGATTATAGATGTGTATTATCACTTAGAGATCCAGAAGATAAGGAAAAATATCATCCAGATGATAAAATGTGGGATAAAGCTGAGGCAGAACTTAGAGAAGTTTTAAATGAATTAGGTATTAAATATACTGAAGAAATTGGAGAAGCAGCTTTTTATGGTCCTAAGTTAGATGTTAATGTAAAACCAGCAGTAGGTAATGAATATACATTATCAACTTGTCAATTAGATTTCTGTTTACCTGCTAAATTTGATTTAAAATATATTGATCAAAATGGGGAAAGAAAGACACCTGTAGTGTTACATAGAGCAATACTTGGTTCTTTAGATAGATTTATGGCTTATATTTTAGAAGAAACTAAAGGAGCTTTACCATTATGGCTTGCACCTTGTCAAGTTAATATTATTCCTGTTAATAAAGAGTATCATTTAGAGTATTCTAAAGAAGTATATGATTTATTAGATAAAGAAAATATTAGAGTTAAATTAGATGATAGAGATGAAAAATTATCTTATAAGATGAGGGAAAGTCAAACTAAAAAAATACCTTTAACTTTAATTTTAGGAGATAAAGAAAAAGATAGTAATATGGTAAGTTATAGATTATTTGGATCAAATGAAACTATTACTATTTCAAAAGATGAATTTGTAAGTAAAGTAATAGATACTATTAAAAATAAAAAATATAATTTGTAATATTAATATACGTTACTTAGCACTGGTAGTCCAACACATGGCTTACAAAATAAATAAAACTGCCCTTTTGGACAGTTTTTTTATGCATAGATACCAATAAATTGTTTCTTTTTACCTTTTTTAATAATAATAACTTTATTATCAATTGCATTTTCTTTAGTAATTATTTCATGTTCATCAGTATGTTTTTCATTATTTAAATATATAGCGCCTGATTCAAGCATTTCTCTTGCTTCTCTTTTACTAGAACATATATTAGTGTTTACTAATAAGTCAATAAGTTCAATATTATCTTCTAAAGATACATTAGGAACTTGCCTTGCAGCTTGTAATAAATCATCAGCTGATAATCCATCTAAACTACCACCAAATAAAGCTTCACTTATTTGAACTGCTTTATTATATTCTTCTTCTCCATGAAGGCCAATAATAATATCTTTAGCTAAAGCTTTATGAGCAATTCTAAGGTGTGGTGCTGCATTATGTTCTTTTTCAATTTCAATAATTTCATCTGGAGTTAAGAATGTTAATTTTTTTAGGTAATCTATAATCATTGAATCTTCTAAGTTAATTAAATATTGATACATTTCATAACTAGATGTTTTATTTTTATCAAGCCATAGGGCATTACCTTCTGTTTTACCAAATTTTTTCCCAGTAGAATCGGTTACTAATGGCATTACCATACCATATGCTTCTTTATCAAGTTTTTTTCTAATTAATTCAATACCTGAAGTAATATTACCCCATTGATCTGAGCCAGCTACTTGCAAAGTACATCCTCTATTTTCATATAACCATAAGAAATCTAAAGCTTGAAGTATCATATAACTAAATTCAGCATATGTTATACCAGATTCCATACGAGATTTAACTTTATCCTTTGCAAGCATATATCCTACATTAAAGTATTTACCATAATCTCGTAAAAAATCAATTACATTAATATCTTTAGTCCAATCCCAGTTGTTAACTACTTCAAATCCAAAGATTTTTTCGGCTTGAGCTTTTAACCCTTTAAAATTATGTTCAACTTCTTCTTTAGTTATCATAGGTCTTTCTGAATCAGGTTTAGGGTCTCCAATTAATCCAGTTGCACCTCCAACTAAAAGTAATGGATGATGTCCATGATTAGCTAGTCTTTTAGAAATTAAAAATGATGAATAGTGTCCAATGTGCATAGAATCTGCTGTAGGATCAGTTCCTATATAAAAAGTAAGACCACCTTCATTTAGTTTTTCAATTAAATCAGGACTTGATATATCTTGAATTAGTCCTCTCCAAACTAGCTCTTCATAAAAAGTCATTTCTTTTTTCATTTATTTTCCTTCTTTCTTTAAAAAAAGCCCATAAATCTAAGGACTGATATTAATCAGTGGTACCACCTTAGTTTATGATGCTTCATACACTTTATTCTCTTAACGCGAGCAAGCGATTTAGCTCCAGAGTCGTAAATTCCTTCATTGCTAATTAAAGTAATTATATCAAAATAGTTTTGATTGTCAATAATTAAACTCAAATAACTTAATATGTTGACTTTTATATTTAAAAATATTATATTATTTGAGATTAATGCATTAAAAAGTGGGTGATAGAATGCAAATTAAGAATCTTTCATTATCATTTGGGGTTCAAGAAATTTTTAATGATATAAATTTAAGAATAGATGAAAATGAAAAAGTAGGTATTATTGGAAATAATGGTGCTGGTAAAACGACTTTTTTTAGAATTGTTTTAGGTGAACTTGAACCAGATGAAGGTAAAATTATATTACCTAATGGTGCTAGAGTAGCTGCTTTACCACAAGTTATTAGTGATGAAGTACCTGATATGAATATAAGTGTATATGATTTTATATCTAGTGCTAGACCAATAGATAAATTAAATAATGAATTAGAAGAATGTTATAAGAAACTTGGAGATTTAACTGATGATAAAGAGTTAAATGAAGAGTATCGTAAAATAGAAAAAATTCAAAATAAATTAGAGTATTGGGATTGTTATAGTGCTGATACAATACTTTTAAAAATATTAGATGGTATGGATATATCTGGGGATATGTTAAAACAACATTTAAATGAATTATCAGGTGGTCAGAAATCTAAAGTAGCATTTGCTCGTTTACTTTATTCTAAACCAGAAATAATTCTTTTAGATGAACCAACTAACCATTTAGATAAAAAAACTAAAGACTTTGTTATATCTTATTTAAAAGGGTATAAAGGAAGTGTTTTTGTAATTAGTCATGATATTAGTTTTTTAAATGCTATTATTACTAAAACTTTATATTTAGATAAGAGTACAAAGAGTATGGAATTATATAATGGAAATTATGATAGTTTTATAAAATTACATACAGAAAGAGAAAAAACACTTAAAAGACAAGCTGAAATTCAAGAAAAAGAGATTGAGAAATTACAAGCTATTGTAGATAAATATGCTTCAGCATCTGGTAAAAGAAAAAAGATGGCTCAAGATAGAGAGAAAAAACTAGAAAAATTATTAGATAATAAAATAGAAGTTCCAAAAGAAACTAAAAAAGCTAAAATTCAAATGAATGCTAATAGAGAGAGTTCTAATATGCCATTAAAAGTTGAACATTTATCTTTTAGATATGATAAAAATAGTGAACATAATATTATTAATGATTTATCTTTTGAGTTATTTAAGGGAGAAAAGTTCTTAATTGTTGGAGAAAATGGTATTGGTAAATCTACTTTATTAAAACTTATAGTTGGACAATTAACTCCAGATAGTGGAGAAATTATAATACCTAATAAAACTGATATTGGTTATTATGCGCAGGAACATGAACTATTAGATAATGAAAAAACAATAGTAGATAATTTTAAAGATATAGATATTTCACAAAGAAATTTAAGAAGTGTATTAGGTAGATTTTTATTCTTTGGTGATGATGTATATAAAAAAGTAGGAGTATTATCTCCTGGAGAAAGAAGTAGGGTTGCCCTTGCCAAGTTATCATTAAAAGGGGCTAATTTACTTATTTTAGATGAACCAACTAACCATTTAGATCCTGATACACAAATGATTATAGCGGATGTTTTTAAAGATTTTAATGGTACAATGTTGATAGTATCTCATAATCCAGAATTTGTTGATAATTTAGGGGTTGAAAGGACATTACTCTTACCAAGTGGTAAGATATCATATTATGATAAAAAAATAGTTGAACATTTTCATGATGTTAATAATAAAGTTAATAAGAGGATTAAGTGATAGGTTTTTTATCTATAGAAGAATATGTAAAAAGAGAAAAGATAGATTATAATAAGTTATATGATAATATGAGAATTATATCTAAAATGGATGATATGTATTCTAAATATGTTACTGATATTTATAGGGAATATAAGGTACTCGCTAAAGAAAAGCCATGTGATATTAAAGAAGAATTAATTAATAAATTAAAAGTTAAAGAAATAAGTGTTAATGATATTGGTAAATGTAAGGTTATAATTTCTCCTAGTCATTTAAATACTTATTTTATTATAAAAAATTTAAATGTTCATAAAGAAGACGTTATGATAATATGTTTTGATATGCACTCTGATACTTATGATTATAATGATGCTTTATGGAAGGGAAATCATTTTTCTAAATTATTAAAAGAAGGTTATATAAATAACTGTATGATAATTGGAGTACCTAAATATAAAATTGAAAATACTTATAAAGATGTTCCGTTAGATATAAAAAGTAAAGTAATTATAAGTGATAGTTTAAATTTCAAATCTACTATAAAAAGATGTAAACCTAAAAGAATATTTATTTCAATAGATATGGATGTTTTAGATACAAGGAAATCTAAGTATACTTCAATAGATTATTCACCACATACAATATTAGAACAAATTAGTAAACTTAATGTCAATGATTTGTTAAGTGATAATAGCAAAGAACTTGTAAAGGAATGTGTATTAATTAAAAATGACTTAGGGTATGCTAATTTATATAAAATTGGAGAAAATAGAATAACAATTGATGTTTTATGTCAAAAGATTAATGAGATTATTAGTTATTGTAAAGAGAAAAATATTACATTAGGATTTAATAATATTTACGGAGATATTTCGGAAATTATTGGAAATGACTATAATTTTAGAACTTTTAATGCTATAATAAAATTGTTAACTGTTTTAGGAGGTGAAACTAATGAAAGAACTATTTAAAGAAAAAGTTCAAAAATTAGCTTCTAAGGATGCAGTATATAACTGTAGAAGAGGATAGTTAATTATTTGCGGAAAGGGTTAAACTTTCCGCATATTTTTTAAGGGAGTAGTAGTATGAATAATAATAAGTTAGAAATATTATCTGTTATTTTAACTAATAGATGTAATTTAAAATGTATTTATTGTGGAAGAAATGAGAATAAAGATATTAGCTGTATGAAAGATGAATTATCTAATGATGAATGGTTAGATATTTTTAAAGATGCTATGAGCGTTGGACTTAAAAAAGTTAATATGACTGGTGGAGAAATATTTGTTAGAGATGGTATAGTTGATTTAATTAAGAATACTATAGATTTAGGGTTAAATGTTAGTATTGAGACTAATGGTACAATTGTAAATGAAAGTCAAATAGAAGAATTAGCTAAATATAAAGATCATTTATCAATATCTATTAGTTTAGATGGAATAAATCCAGAAACTAATGATATGACAAGAGGAAAAGGATCTTTTGATAAAGCTTTTAAAACAATTAAGATAATTAAAGAATATGGGATACCGCTTAGAATAATTACAGTACTTAGTGATAATAATTATGATGAAATACCTCTTTTAGCAAAAACTATTCATGAAGAAATGGGGCTTGGTTTTAGACTCCTTCCTAATATAATTGAATATGGAAGAGGAGTTAAAGCTAATGAAGAACATGGTATTTCTTATGAGAAGATTCAAAAGCTAATGGATGATTTTTATTATGAATTTTTAAGAAAACATGCTGATGATAGTAATTTAACAATTGAAATGAATATGGCTTTAATACCAATAGATATTTATAGACATAGTTTTTGCCCTTGGGGAAAGGCTATGCTTGGAGTAGGTTATTCTGGTAATGTAGCACTTTGTCATGTATCTTCTGATAATGATATGTTTATTTTTGATAATGTTAAGAATACTAAAATTTCTGATATTTGGAAATATAATGAAAAGTTATTAAAGTTTGTTAATATTAATCCTGATGATTTAGATGGTGTGTGTGGTAATTGTCTTGCAAGAGATTTATGTAGAGGTGGTTGTAGACTTTATGCCATGTGTAAATATAATGGTGAGTTTTTAGCACCAGATCCTGATTGTCAAAAAGTTTATAATTTAGGTAAATTTCCTGATTATGCTTTAGAGGATGAAAAGAAAGATTGTAAATATGAATAAAAAAATATCTACGTTTATTCATCTAATTAACGATAATACAATTTGGCATGCTTTAAAAAAAGAAGAATATCATTTTGATAGGGATATAGTAAAGTATATTAATGATAATAAAGAATGTGATGATTTAAAAGATATTCCAAGTGATATTATAGATAATAAGGATATTATTACGACTTTTGATGAAGAAAAACTTTTAATTAATAGTTTAATAGATAAAACAACGGATAAAGAGTTTCAAGGATTATATTTAATAACTACTACTAGTTGTAATTTAAATTGTGATTATTGTTTTTATAGAAGTGGTATAAGTAAGTCTCTACTTAATAGAAGTAATATGAGTTATGAGGTAGCTGTTAAAGCAGTAGATAGGTTTAAAAAGATAACTTCTAATAATAAAAAAGATGATAATTACTGGCAACAAATAACTTTATATGGTGGGGAGCCATCAATTAATAAAGATTTATTAATAAAAATAATTCCTTATATTAGAAATGAGTTTAATGATGAATATACTAGTTTAGTAGTAAATACTAATTTAACAATTTATGATGAAGAATTATTTAATATTTATAAGGAATATAGTGTTGAAGTGCAAGTATCAATTGATGGTGATAAAAAAGCTCATGATTTACATAGAAAGCAAGTTAATGGTAATGGTAGTTATGATTTAGTAATTAAAAATATTAAAAGACTTAAAGAACTAGGTGTTAAAATAGTACCTATGATAACTGCAACTGATGCTAATATAGATTATTTTAGTGATATTTTATGTGAAATTGTTAATGATTTAAATATTGATGATTTTGGGGTTAATATATTAATTTCTAATTCATATGATGTTAATTCTGATTATCCTTTAAAGTTAGCTGAAGAGATGTTAAAAGCTTATAAAAAGATAGGTAATAAAGTATTTGATTATTCTTTTATAGATCTTTATGAAGGAATACTAGGTTTAAGTAAGGATATATCTAGAAATTCTTGTGGAAGTACTCGTAAAATTACAGTTTTTCCTAATGGTAATGTATTTTCTTGTCAAGCATTAGAAAAACATCCTAAAAATTATATGGGAATATTAGAAGATGATTTTGTTAATAATTCTAATTGGGAATATTTTCGTAAAAGAAATAAATTTGCCAATGATAAATGTTTAAATTGCCCTGTTATAGCGTCTTGTGGAGGTGGTTGTTCACAAGGAGCATATAATAGAAGTAAAACTATTTATGATATTGATTATAATCAATGTGAGTATGCAAAAGCATTATTTGATATATTACATAAATGAGAAATTTTCTCATTTTTTTTGATTTTCTTGTATTAATACTTTCTTTATGTTAAGATTAATATGTAAGGTAGGGGGGAACGTATGAAAGTTTTATCTGAAAAAGAAATATCTAATTTATCATTAAGTGAAAGAAAAAAATATTATCAAGATTTAAAAGATTATTGTTTAAGTTTTAAAGCAAATCCTAATATATCTATTGGGCAAAAATTAATTTCTAAAATATCACCTATTCAAAGGAATTTTGATTATGAAGTAATAGGTGCTGAAAATTTACCTAAAAATGGGGCAGTTATAGTGTCTAATCACTCTAATTCTCATGATTTTTTTACTGCCTTAGAATCATTTAATAATTTAGGTTTACCAGTTAGTGTTTTTGCTGCTAATGATGATTTAAACTTTTTGTCAAATAATGTATTTACTTTTGCTAATGCTACTTTAGTTAATAGAGAAGATAAAGATTCTTGTAGGAATGGTTTATTTGAATTAACTAATAAAATAATTAATAATAATTATGGGGTTATATTTGGAGAAAGTACATGGAATTTACATCCTTATAAGGAAATGAATGTATTAAAAGTTGGAGCAGCAAGAAGTGCAGGTATTTCTGAAAAACAAATTGTACCAACTATATTTGAGTATGTTGAAGTTCCTAATCAATGTAATAAGGAAAAAGAATTATATACAAAGTGTATAATTAAATTTGGAAAACCAATTAGTATTGATATTAATAAAGATTTATTTTTGCAAATGTTAAATGTTGAGAATATTATGATTAAAATGAGAGATGAAATTTGGGAAGATATTGGTATTTTTAAAAATGGTAAAAAACAAGTTGATCCTTTAATATATGTTAATCATACTTGGCTTAAAAAGTTTGATGCATTAGCATTTATGTATGATTCAGAAAGTGAATTCAAGTATTTATATTTTAGGGAAAATGATTTAAAAGAAAATGAATATCATATAGATGAAAATGGAAGGTTTGTTCCAGGAATTATAAAAAAAGAAGATAAAGCAAAAGTATTATTACCAATTAAAAATAAGTAGTAAACTTATATAATAGAGGTGTAAATTATGACTGAAAAAGAATTAGATTCAAGTATTAATGAATATAAAGAAGAGTATAAATCTAATAATTATATAAAACAATTACAATGGGATATGGCCATTGGACTTCAAAAAGTAGATAATTTAGAGCCTTCTAAATATTTAGAAAAATTATTAAAGCAAAATATGGAAGGTAATTTAACTATAAAAGAAGTAGAAAAAGAGTTAAGGGATTATTATGTTGAAAAAGAAAAGAAAAATGATATTAATCATAATGAGTTAGAATGTGATTTTGTTTCAGCAAGAATAGTTGAATTACTAAATGAAGATAAATTTGAATTATCAGTTAATTATTTAAAATATATTCATAAGTTTTTATTTCAAGATGTATATGAATTTGCAGGAGAATTTAGAAAAATAGATTTTTTTAAACATGAAAAAATATTAAATAATGATTCAGTAGCTTATGGGGACTCTACTACTTTAAATGAATCATTGGAGTATGATATTTCGCAAGAATTAGAAAAAAATTATAAAGAGATGAATATAGTTCAAGTTATTAATAATATAGCAAAGTTTTCATCTAGCATATGGCAAGTACATCCTTTTAGAGAAGGAAATACTAGAACAACTGCTTTATTTATTGAGAAATATTTAATTAGTTTAGGCTATAAGGTGGATAATTCTTTATTTAAAGATAAATCAGTTTATTTTAGAAATGCTTTAGTAAGAAGTAATTATTTTAATAATTATTTAAACATTAAAGAAGATAGTAGTTATTTAGTTAAATTTTATGAAAATCTATTATTAGGTAAAAATAATAATTTGCATTCAAAAGATTTAATTGTTAATGAACTATTTGATAAGAGAGATTAATTCTTTCTTTTTTTCTATAAACTTATTGTTTTTTGTGGTATACTTTATATAGAATAGGAAGTGGAATTATGTCAAATACTTATTTTA
The DNA here is from genome assembly GCA_902783555.1 of uncultured Erysipelotrichaceae bacterium. Taxonomy (GTDB): domain Bacteria; phylum Bacillota_I; class Bacilli_A; order RF39; family UBA660; genus CAG-533. The sequence continues at coordinate 2,607 of CACZRB010000048.1, read as the reverse complement.
CAATATGTGGTTTATTTTGTAGTATTTTGATTGTTATTTTGTTTTTTTCTAAAGAAAAATATAATTCTACTGAAACTAAAATATATGGATTAATGATAATTAGTGGTCTTATAGATACATTTTTAGTTACTTTAATATTAATAATAGCTTATACAAATTTTAATCCTGTTACAAACTTATTAATTATATTTTTAAATAAAATTGATTTTATTCATTATGTTTTGTGGCCGACACTTGCATTTTTATATACCTTATATATATCTTATAATAATTTAGAGTTATATAATAAAGTAAAGAGAATAGTAACTGTTTTGGATGTAATAATAATTATTATTGATTTCTTTTTACCAATACATACTATAAATGAAAATGGGGTAATGGGTATTCTTGGAATAGGTGCAGATTTTGTTTATGCTGTAGCAATTATTTATATTCTTTTAATAGCAATTTTAGTTATTAAAAATTATAAAAAGAATTCTAAACAAAAGTTTATTCCTTTAGCTGTATTAGTTTTATTATTAATTCTTGCTAGTGTTATAAGACTTGAAAATCCTACTTTATTAATTATTCCTGCTATTTTGGTTTACATTAATTTAATAATGTATTTTACAATTGAAAATCCTGATGTAAAGATGGTTGAGGAATTAGTAAAGGCACAAAAATTATCTGAAAAAACTAATAATGATAAGAGTAATTTTGTTTATACAGTATCAGAAGATATTCAAAATAGACTTAATAATGCTGAAAATGTTTATAATAATGTAATGAGTTTAAATCCTAGTGAAGATATTGCTTTAGAAATGAATGAGTTAAAAGATGTTATTGTAGGAGCACGTAATATGTTAAATAGTGCGATTGGTATATCTGATAATGATAATAAACATTTACAAATTACTAATAATAAATATAATATTAATTTGTTATTAGAGAGTATTTATGTATCTAAAAAACAAGAAGTTAATTCTAATGCAGAGTTAAGATTAAATGTTAGTGATGATTTACCTAAAGAATTATATGGTGATTCTATTAAAATTAAACAAATTTTAAATACTATTATTGATAATTCAATTAAATATACTAAAGAAGGTTTTATTGAACTTAGAGTTAATTCAATTATTAAGAATAATATATGTAGATTAATAATGACTGTAGAAGATTCTGGAACAGGAATAGATATTTTTAAACAAAATGAAATTATGAGTAATTCTAATGATTTAACTAAAGATGATATTGAAAGTTTAAATGATAAAAATTTAAATCTTAAAGTAGTTCGTAAAATGATATCATTAATTGGTGGTACTTTTATAATTGATAATAATAAATATGGTGGTACTACTATTAATATTAGTTTAGATCAAAGAATAGTATTTGATGAAAAAAGCAAAGAAGAAAAAGAAATTGCTAAATATTCTGAAACTATTAAAAATCAAAAATCTTTTGCTATTATAAGTATGAATAAAGAATATATTAAGGTAATAAAAAGTGCTGGTAAAAAGGCTAGTTTTAAAGTATTTGATTTTAATATTTGTAAAGATGCATTAGATAATATTCGTAATGGTATTAACTATGATATTGTATTTATTGATGAATATATGGAAAAGATAGATGCTAGAAGTTTTTTAAGTAAAGTTAAAGATGTTGAAGGATTTACTGGAAAGGTAATTGTAATATCAAAATATAAAGATATTAAAAATAAAAAAGAATTATTAGATTTAGGCTTTAGTAATATACTATATGATCCATTTAATAAGAAAGATGTTTTAAATAAATTAGATAATATTTAATTATTTAGAATGCTTGTTAGAATTTAAAAATTATTGTATAATCACACTATAAGGTAGTGTGATTTTTTACTATAATATATAGAAAAATATACGCAAGATTATTAACTTGACATAGTGGTACTATTATATAATAAAGAAGAAAATAGAAGGAGAATTTATTAGCTAATGGAAAGTAAACAAAAAGGTATATTAATAGTAAGTTTAATAGCTTTAGTACTTATGGCAATTGGTATAACATATGCATATTTTAGTGCTAATATTACCGGAAAAGAGACGGCTAGTACGATAGTAGTAACAGGAGGAATATTACAAATAGATTATTCAGAAAACTCTAGTGCAATACTTGTCGAAAATATCTATCCAAGAGAGGAAGCCTGGGTAACTAAAACAATAACTATAACGGGAACAAATACTACTGATTTACAAATGAAATATGATTTAGGATTAAATGTCATAAATAATACTTTTAGTCATTATTTAAGTTATGATTTAACTTTACTTGAGGGAGATAATGGAACGCCGATACCTAATGTAACAAATAAACCTATAGTAGGAACAGGATATAAAAGATTTGGCATAGGGGTATTTAATAATGCAAACTCTGAAGTACATAAATATGAATTAAAGATATATTTAAAAGATAATAATATAAATCAAAATGAAGTACAAAATGGAATATTTAATGCCAAAGTAGTAATAGATGAATCAGGAATAAATGATCCAAATGAAGAAATAGCAATGTTCTTAACAGGAGAAGAAGTAAATATTAAAATGAAGAATTTGGCAAACAAGGCTAATAATGATGAAACTGTAGTAAGTGCTG
>CACZRB010000047.1 GCA_902783555.1 uncultured Erysipelotrichaceae bacterium | reverse complement strand
GTATGGATTCCCTAGAATTAAGAGATGTAGAAAAAGCAAAAATAGAATGTGCTAAAAAGCATTTTAAATGTATAAGTAATGATGAAGTTAAATATGATGTAGTAGATAGTTACGAATCTTTAATAAATCTACTTACAGCATAAACTAAATCAATAGTTGAAAAAAACTATTGATTTTTAAATACATTATTTGTTATTTTATTTTTTTATATGTGATTCTTTGTATAAATATATCATCTTCAAAATCATAATTATCTGGTATATTTTTATCATTTGGAAGATTATTAACTAAAAGTCTTATTAATTTATCAGTTTCCTTTATAATATCAGTGGGTAGTAAACCATCATAGGTAGTTACTAAAGCTTGCATAGTTTCAAACATAACTAGAACTCCTAAATTAATTTCATAATCTTTAATTTTTTTCATTTTGATCACCATGTGAATGTTAACTCTGGTTATAACTATATTCAAGTATTTTAAAAAATAAAAAAATCTAGTAAAAAATTACTAGAAATATATGATAAATTGCTATAAAAGCAAGTAAATTCTTGGCAGGGGTGGAGAGAATCGAACTCCCATCAAAAGTTTTGGAGACTCCTATGCTACCATTATACCACACCCCTGTGGACAAGAAGATTGTATCATTTTATGGTGGTGGTTGTCAAATTAATCATCAATTTTTATATTTTTAGTATATAATAATTTTAGAAAGTGAGATTTATGAAAATATTAGAACCTAAAATAAGTAATTTAAAACAAACTGAATTTCAAGATTTTGATGCAATAATTATTAATGATTCATTATTTGAGAAAAGTCCTAGTGAAAAAATAAGGTATGTAGATAAAACATTTGATGGTTGTATATTTAAAAATATAGATTTTAGTAATATTGAGTTTAAGGATGTTGATTTATTAGATTGTATATTTGAAAATTGTGATTTGTCTAATAAAATATTTGATAATAAATTAATTGAAAGAGTTAAATTTATAAACTCAAGAATGTTAGGTGTTTCTTTTATTGGAACTATATTAAGATATGTTGTAATTGATAATTGTAAAGTTAATTATGCTAATTTTGCCGATGCTAAAATAAAAAATATGGAAATAAGAGAAAGTAGTTTAGTTGAAAGTACATTTTATGAAACTGGAATTAAGAATTTAGTACTTGATAGAGTAAATTTTAATAAAGCAGAAATCTTTCAAACTAATTTAAAAGATGTTGATTTCTCAACATCAGATATTCATGATATAAGAATAGATAATAGTTCTTTAAAGGGAATGATTATAGATAGGTTTCAATCTCAAGAATTAGTTAGAATACTAGGTGTAAATTTTAAAGATTAATTATAATCTATTTAAGGCTTTATCTAATTTTCTATTGTAAGAACTCTTTAAAATTATAATTAAAACTATTAACAATAAAATAGCGCCACCAGAGACTATTAATAAGGTTTTATTATCTATAATAGTTTCTTTTAATTTGTTTAAAAATTTATTTTCTTCTTTAAATCTTGCTTTAATAGTGTAAACTCTTTTTTCTTCGTTTGGAGATGTAACTTCTATTTTAACTTTATATTCATTTTCTTTTAAATTATCAGCACCTATTATATTAACAGTTGCATTTTCATCATCTGGGATAGCAGTAATATTTAGTTCATTTACCTCATCTTCAATATAAATAATATAATCAGCATAGTACTTTTTAAATTTAATCTTATATCCTTCTATTTCTAAAGATTTTAAATAAACGTTATCTTTAGATTTTTCTTCTTTTTTAGTAGTGGTAGTAGTAGTTACTTTTTTAGTCGTAATCTTTTTAGTTGTAATAGGCGTTACTATGTCAATTTCTTCTAATTTAGGGGGCTCTTCTTGGATGATGCTAGGTGGTTCTTCTATTTTTACTTCTTTATCTTCTTTAATTAAGACTTGAATATCTTTTAAAGTTTTATCAGTAAGTTCAATTAAATCTTCAGTAGAATATTCGTCAGGATTTTCTTTTAATTTAAAAAGGCCTACATATGTTTCTCCCATAACAATGGCACTTGCAGATAAATCAGTATCTTTGACATAAAAACTAATTTTAGCATTGTAATTACCACAATTTAAATATCCATCTAAACATTTATTAGAATAGTTTTCATCTGGAAAACTCATAACTGCATATTCACCATTTTCTTCATAAATTCCGCTCATCCATCCAGGACTTTCAATGCTTGCTATAGAATAAAAGTTAGTATCATATTTTAAATCAAATCCTACTAACCATATTCCTTCAGTATCCATACTATCTTTATTAATTCCGTCAAATTCTATATTAAAATTTACTGTTATAGTTTCTCCCATTTTAGTTTCTTTAGGACCAGTAATATATCTATCTTTAATTGTGGCTGCATTAACGTTTAAAATACATAGAAAAGATAAAATAAAGATTAATAACTTTTTCATAATACACCTATACCTTATTACATATTCATTATAGCAAATTTAAAGAAAAAAATGTAAACAATTATACTAATAACTAGTAATTAGAGTATTTTTCTTTTATAATTAAGTTATGAGAAATAGAGTAATTGGAAGTTTAATAATATTAGTTATATGGATAATATTAGTATTAACTAATAATATATATTGGTTTGATGATTGGATATATAATTTTTTATTTAGTTTAAAAAGTGAATGGTTAACAAGTGTAATGAAAATTATTACAGCTTTTTCTAATGTAAAAATAATGATTGGATTATCAATAATATCTTTATTTAGTTTAATTTGGAAAAGAAAAGAAAGTTTATATATGGTTGGTACTTTAGGATGTTCAACAATTATTAATTTAATACTTAAAAATATATTTAGAAGAGATAGACCACTTCATTATAGGTTTATTGAAGAATCTGGTTTTAGTTTTCCAAGTGGACATGCTATGGGAAGTACTGCATTTTATGGTTCAATAATTGTTATGATTAAAAATTCTAAAATAGATAAGAAATTAAAGTATATTATTAATAGTTTACTTGGATTATTAATATTTTTAATTGGAATAAGTAGGATCTATTTAGGAGTACATTATCCTAGTGATATTGTTGGTGGATGGATTGTTGGGTTTATTTTACTTAATATTTTAGATTATATTGTAAGGAGTCAAAATGAAAGCATTAATAACAGGAGCAAGTAGTGGAATTGGAAGAGATATTGCAAGGTATCTTGATAAATTAGGTTATAAATTATATTTAGTAGCAAGAGATAAAGAAAAACTTAAGGAACTTAGTAGTGAGTTAAATGATGCTAAGTATTATGTTTATGATTTATCTAAAAGTAAAGAGGTATATTCATTATATGATGAATTAAAAGATGAAGATATTGATTTTTTAGTGAATAATGCTGGATTTGGTTTATTTGGTTTTTTTGATGAAACTTCAATTGATAAAGAAATGGAAATGATTGATGTTAATATTAAAGCTGTGCATATTTTAACTAAACTATTCTTAAAAGATATGATTTCTAAAAATAAGGGAAGAATATTAAATGTTGCATCATCTGCTGGTTTTTATGCTGGTCCTTATCTTAATACGTATTATGCTACTAAAAATTATGTTTTGAAACTTACTTTAGGTATTTATGAAGAATTAAGGGTTAGAAAAAGTAATGTTAAAGTAAGTGTATTATGTCCAGGACCGGTTAATACTAATTTCAATAATGTAGCTGGTGGCTTTTTTACTACAAAAGGTTTATCTAGTGAATATGTAGCTAAGTATGCAGTTGATAAGGCGCTTAGAAATAAACTTATTATTGTGCCTGGTACAATGATGAAATTAGGTGTATTCTTTTCTAGATTTTTACCTTATAAAATACAACTTAAATTTATATATAAAATTCAAGCAAATAAAAATAAATAATTTACATATATTTGTAATATGTGATAAACTAATGCAAGGGTATGGTGAATAGAATGTTTATATTAATAATAAAAACTATTATTATAGGTTTAATAGAAGGTATTACAGAATGGCTTCCTATAAGTAGTACTGGACATATGATTCTTGCTAATGAATTTATTAAGTTAAATGTTAGTGATGAATTTTGGGAAATGTTTGAAGTTGTAATTCAACTTGGGGCAATACTAGCAGTTGTGTTATTATACTTTAAAGTGCTTTTTCCTTGGGGATTTGGTAAAACAAAAAAGCAAACAAAAGATACCTTTAATTTGTGGTTTAAAATAATTGTAGGATGCATTCCATGTGCAGTTATTGGACTTTTATTTGATGATTTTATAAATGAAAAGTTTTATAATCCTTGGACTGTTGCAATTACTTTAATTTTGTATGGTATTTTATTTATTGTAGTTGAAAATGTACATAAGAATAAAAGTGCTAGAGTTAATAGCCTTAAAGAGTTATCTTATATGGATGCTATAAAAGTAGGATTATTTCAAGTATTATCTATTATTCCAGGTACTAGTAGAAGTGGAGCTACTATATTAGGAGGATTATCTATTGGATTAGATAGGAAAGTTGCGGCTAATTTTACATTCTTTTTAGCAATTCCAGTTATGTTTGGCGCATCTTTGTTAAAGATTGTTAAGTTTGGTATGAATTTTACATCCTCAGAAATAATAGTTTTATTAGTAGGGATGATTACGGCTTTTATAGTATCAATTGTAGCTATTAAATTTTTACTTAAATATATTAAAAATAATGATTTTAAAGTATTTGGGTATTATCGTATTGTATTAGGTATTATTGTGCTTTTATATTTTATCTTGAAGTAGTGGTGAAAAATAATGAAAAATAAAATCTTTCTTTTTATAGTATTTATGGTATTGTTTGTTTTTGGCATCCTTATATATGATTTTAGTGATGAGATGGACAAAGTTTTAACAGGTAATACATGGTATTTATATGATAATAATAATATGTATTTATTAAATTTAAAAAATAATAGATTTAATTTTACTATAGAAAATGGCGAAAAAGTTAAAGAATATGAAAATTGTAATTCTTTTCAATATAATGAAAATGTTAGTATGATTAAATTTAAATGTAATGGTGAAATTAAAAAAATGTATATTTCTAGTTATGATGAAGATACATTAGTTTTAAATGATAATGGAGAAGAAAAAAAGTTTTATTCAAGTAAAGAACTTGCTTTAGTAGAAAATTTCAAACAGGTTAATGAATTAACAGATAGTGAATATAATAATCTTTTAAGTATCAATTTTAATGATGAATTATTTATTAATTATAAAGAATTTTTAAAATTATATAAGGGTAAAAGTACGGTATATGTTGGTTTAATTACAAATAATATTAATTATGAAAATGTTTATAACTATCAGGTTTTAAACAATTTAATTGATAATAGTTCAAAGAAGTTTTATTTAATAAATATTGACAATTTAAGTAAAAGTGAAGTGGCAAAATTAAATAGAATTACTAAAATAGATAATTATGAAAATAAATTGTATATTTATGAAGTAAAGAATAAGTCTATGAAATGTAAAGTTATTATTGATACTGTAAGTAAAAATGATTTAAATAGTTATAAAAATATATAATTAAATTTTAATAATTTCAAATAATTAAAAACTGCAAGCAATCCTAGAAAATATCTAGGATTGCTTGCTATTTTCACTTGACTATATATTAATAAAAATATATACTTATATGTGAACGGAAGTTTGTGCGCCGAAGTATTCATCTTTTCGGAAATATCTTTAGATTATTTTTGAAAAGGTGGTAATAATATGAAAAATAGAGAAAAAATTCTTTATCTAATCATAGTAACACTTTTATTTATAGTAATAGCAATACTATTTAAATATTAAAAAAATGGCACAACCGAAGTTGTGCCGACAACACATCTGAAAAGATGAAGGTCGGCCACTTGGGGGTCTTCCGTTCTTTTCAATTTATATTTTACCATTTCATAGAATATAAAACAATTTACAAGAGTTTGACGGTTGCTTATAAATATTAATAAATGATATAATGACACTAGAGAAAGTAGGGTTAATTTATATGAATAATGCAAAATCAGGATTATTTTTAAGTTTATCATTAGCCTTGGCTTTTATTATAACGGTAGGTTTATCCTATGCTTATTTTAGTGCAAGAATAGTTGGTAAGGAAAGTGCTAGTACTATTACATTATCAGCAGGTGTTATGGAGATAAATTATTCAGAAGGTAATGGTATTATTGAGTTACTTGGTATATATCCAAAAGATGATGCTTGGGCAACTAAAACTTTTACAGTAACAGGCAAGAATTCTACTGATTTAAAAATGAACTATAAAATGGGAATAGAAATAGAAGAAAATACTTTTAGTAGTGGAAGTTTAACTTATAGTTTAGAAAATATTGTAAATGATGGTGGAAATCCAGTTAATAATATTGATGGACCAATTGTACTTGTCAATGGTACTCAATTATTGGGTTATGGTTCATTTAATAAAGGTATGGATATAAAGCATACATATACTATAAAAATTTATTTTAAAAATAATGGAAAAGATCAAAATGAAAATCAAAAAGCAAGATTTAAAGGAAAAATAGTTTTAGGTGAAATAAATGATGGTACTCTTTTAGCAGCTATATTAAGTAATAGACCTACTGCTACTAGAGAAACAATTCCAGGCAGGCAAGTAGCAACTTCTAATGAAGGACTTAGAGCTACAAAAGATGATTATGGAACTACTTATTATTATAGAGGAGCAATTGGTAATAATTATGTATCATTTGCTGATATGTGCTGGAGAATAGTAAGAGTAACAGGTGATGGATCAATAAAACTTGTTTTATCTAACTATATGAAGAGAGATGCAAGACTTGCTATAAATGAAGCTAATGCAGATAATCCGTGTGCTAGCGTTTATAATGGTAATACAAATGCTTTTGCTAGATATGATGATACAACTAATGGTAAAAATGGAATAAGTGTGTATAATACTGCACATAATAAAAATACTTATGCTGGTTTTATGATAAGTAATACGCCAAATGCTTCTACTTATGATGGTACTCATGCTAATGATAAACCAAATACGGCTCTTAGTAATCTAATGAAATGGTATAACTTATATATTAAAGATTATGAAGAAAAACTTGCTGATGTAATATGGTGTAATGATATAAGTGTTGGGTCATTTGGAAATGGTATTGGGTCAAATCCAACAAGATATGCAGCAGATGGAAGACTTGATACAAATCCTACATTAGTGTGTCCGGATGCTAGTGGAACTAATAAAAAATTGTCTAAATTTACGGCTAAAGATACAAATTATGGTAATGGAGCTTTAACAATTAATGAAAATACTTATATGATTGGACTCTTAACTGCTGATGAAGTAGCATATGCAGGTGGTCATCGAAGTACTTCAAATGAGTCATTTTATTTATATACCAATGCGCATGATCGCTGGTGGACAATGACGCCATATGGATACGTAAATACAGAAGGAACTCATGTAAGAGTTTATCCAGTTATAAATTATATTGCGACTGATAGTTATATTTATAATGCACATGGTTTAAGACCCGCTATTGCTTTAAAATCAGATATAACTATTAAAGATAATGGTGCAACAGGTACGGCAGCTAAACCATATATTATTAATTAATTCTAGTAAATCTAGTATTTTTTAAATTTGAATAAAAAGTATGGTAAAATTAAGAAGTAGGAGGCATTATGAATGTTTTAGTTACAGGCTCATCTAGAGGTTTAGGAAAAGAGATTATAAAAGTATTTGCAGATAATGGTTATGATTGTATAATTAATTATAATAAAAGTGAAAAAAAAGCTTTTGAACTTGCTGATGAGTTAAAATCAAAAGTAAATGTTAAGGTTATTAAATGTGATATATCTAATGAAGATGAAGTTAAAGAAATGTTTAGAGAGATAGAACACTTAGATATTCTTATTAATAATGCAGCTATTGCAGATGATAAAGATCCTTTAGAAAAGACGGCTTTAGAATTTAATAGAATTATTCATACTAATTTAACTGGGACTTTTTTAGTTAGTAAATATGCGATAGAAAAAATGACTGATGGGTCAATTGTTAATATATCAAGTACTAACGCTATTGATACGTATTATCCTGAAAGTATAGATTATGATGCTTCTAAGGCTGGAATTATTTCTTTAACTCATAATTTTGCTAAATATTTATCTGATATTAGAGTTAACTCAATATGTCCAGATTGGATTGATACAGAAATGAATAAAGAAATGGCAGAAGATTATCGCCAAAAAATTAATTTTATTAAAGCCGAAGACTTAGCTAAATTAGTTTTTAGAGTAGCAACAGATAAAAAAATAAATGATCAGATTATAAGAGTAGGTGATAATAGTGTTAGATAATTTGGTAAATGAAGTAGAAGAATCTATAAAAGATAAATTTAAAGAAATAGATAAAATTGCTTATAAAAATAGTGAAAAAGTATTAAATGCATTTCATAAAGAAAAAGTGCAAGCTAGTGATTTTAATGGGACTACTGGTTATGGTTATGGCGATGTAGGAAGAGATAAGATTGAAAGAATATATGCTGATGTATTTAATGCTGAAAAGGCTTTAGTACGTACTCAATTTATTAGTGGAACCCATGCTTTAACAGTAGCATTTTTTGGTTTACTTAGACCAGGAGATACTTTATTATCTATTGCGGGGCTTCCTTATGATACGCTTCATAAAGTTATTGGGATAGTTCCTAATGATAGTTCACTTCAAAGTTTTGGGATTAATTATAAGTATATAGATTTAAAAGATAATGATTTTGATTATGAAAGTATTAAAAATAATTTAGATGGTGTTAAAGTTGTTCATATTCAAAGATCAATTGGTTATAGTAGTAGAGAAACTTTATCAATTGAAAAAATTGAAAAAGTAATTAAGTATATTAAAGAAATAAATAAAGAAATTATCATATATGTAGATAATTGTTATTGCGAATTATGCTCTTTGAAAGAACCTACTGATGTAGGAGCAGATATTGTAGTAGGGTCACTAATTAAGAATTTAGGGGCTGGTATTGCTAATAATGGGGCTTATATAGTTGGAAAAGAGAAATTAGTAGAGTTATGTGCTGAAAGACTTACTAGTCCAGGTCTTGGTAGTGAAGTAGGATCATCGCTTAATCAGAATCGTTTATTTATAGAAGGTTTATATTTAGCCCCAATGGTAGTCGCTAATGCATTAAAGGTAAAATTATTAACTTGTGTCTTATGTAAAAGATTGGGTTATAGAGTTATTAATAGTAATTTAGATGATATTGTCCTTGGTATAGTATTTAATTCACCTAATAAGTTGATTAAATATGTAAAAGCCATTCAAAGTGGTAGTGCGATAGATGCTCATTTTGAACCAGTTCCAACTGATATGCCAGGTTATGATGATAAGATTATTATGGCTAGTGGTTCATTTACGGATGGTTCTAGCATAGAATTATCTTGTGATGCACCAATAAGAGAGCCATATATTGCATATCAACAAGGAAGTTTAACTTATGAATATGGACGTATTGGAGTAGTAAATGCATTAAAAGCATTAAGTGAGGAATAGTATGAGTGAAAAATTAGTTAAATGGATAATTGGTATTTTTGGAGCAGGTAGTACTTTAGGAATTAAATATTTAATAGTTTTTCTAATATCTTTAATGCCAATATTAGAACTTCGTGGTGGACTTCTAGCAGCATCTATATTAGGACTTGAACCAGTAAAGGCTTATATAGTATGTATTATTGGTAATTTAATTCCAATACCATTAATATTATGGTTTTTAGATAGTGTTTTTGCATTTTTCAAAAAACATAATATTTTGAAAAAGTTTGTCTTATTTTGTGAGAAAAAAGGAAATGATAAAAAGGGATCTATTGAAAAATATGGCTTTTGGGGGTTAGTATTATTTGTAGGTATTCCCCTTCCTGGAACAGGTGCTTGGACAGGATGTCTTATCGCAACTCTTCTTAGAATGGATCGTAAAAAAGCCTTTTTAGCCGCAATACTTGGGGTTTTAATGGCAAGTGTGATTATGATGATAATAAGTTATGGAATAGTTGGTAATTTAATTTAGGTGAGTTATGAATAATTTATATGTATTAATGAATGAAAAATTAGAATCTTGCAAAAAGGAAGAAAAAAGTTATATAGGTAATATAGAAGAATATTTTATTTATTTTTTAATCCCCAATATTATTGATAAACTATTAAATAGTATGGATTTTAATAATTATGAAAGTTATAAAAAATTAGAATTAATTTCTATAAAGGAAAAGATAAATATATATCCAACTGATGAAGGATTAATTGTTTATAGTGATGATGCTTTAAGAATAAATACTAGAAAAATAAAGTATTTTAAATATATAATTGAAAACTTTTTAGAAGAAAATAATTTAGGTAAATTATATAGCTTTGAAGAATATAAAACAGATTTTATTGAAATTGATACTAATTTGAATAATTTAATTAAAGTTTATACTAGAATTAGTAATAAATTGAAAGTAAAAGATTTAGAAGATTATGTAAATAAAATAGATATTTATAGTTCATCATTAGATAGTTTATATGTTGATGAAATATGTTCGAAATATTATTATGATGAATTTTTAAATAGGATTTATTTAGTAATAAATAATGCAATTAATAATATTGATATCTTAAAGTATAAGGATTTTGATATTCATAAAGAAATGGTTGATAAGTATTTTTATTTAAGGACTAAGGGAGAGAGTATTAGAGTAGGAACTGGATTAGATATTAATCTAAAATTAAATTCTTTAAAAGACTATGAAGCACTTAAAGCTTTAGAAAAACTAATTAAAAAATTCTTAAATGATTACAATTTAGGTGAGTTAGTATTTGATGAATCTTTAAAAATTAATTTAACTGGAACGCTAGATAATTTAATATATGCATATTATATGGAAAAGCAAAGATTAGAATATATGCTGAAAATAGAAAATAAAATGTTAATTAAGAAATAGAAAAAGAAGGGATTTTAAGTATGGAAGAAAATATAAAAAAGGGTAATGAAAATATTAATATAATTGCGTTTGTATTTTCATTTGTAATGCCAATTGTTGGTTTGATTTTATCTATTATTGGTTTATCAAAATCTAAAAAAAGTAATTCGAATAATGGTCTTGCTATTGCAGGATTAATAATATCAATTATATCTTTATTTCTTAGAGTTTTATTAGTAGGTGGAGCATTTATGGCTTTTATGTTTGCATCTGATAGTAAAACATTTAATAAGGAAATAGATAAAATGTGCTCAAAAGTAGAAGAATGTGTACATACATTTGATGATTATTATAATTGTTCTTATAAAGAAGGAATTGTTAATTATTCAGTTACTTGCAAGGAAGAACAATTACCAAAGGATAAAACCTTTAAAGATATGGAAGATGTACCAAACTATGAGTCAAAAGACTTAGATGAAATTAAGCATCTAGCAGAAAAATATTATATAAAAATGTATGATGGAGTATATGAAAAATCTGAAATAAGTATAATTGAAGGTAATAAAATAGAAATAAAAATATATAGTAGTATTGATGATTTAGAGCCAGCTATAACCGTTACTGTTGATAGAGATACTTTAATTGGTAAAGATTCCCAAGGGTATTATGTTGATTTAAATGAAATTGATGCAAATAATTTATAAAAATAATTGACAATTATTTGATTTAATCATATAATTTAAGACATAAAGCAGTTGAGGAAGACGGTATAATACCTTAAGTATTTAGAGAATCTTACGTTTTGGTGAAAGTAAGTATACAAAGTATTATATAGATCACTTCTGATGTGATTATAGGACAAGTATAATCCGCTTATCGGCGTTAAAGATTTAAGAGTATGATTAGTTCATAAACTAAGGTGGTACCGTGCGTAATGCATCCTTAGATTTATGGACTTTTTTATTTAGGAGGGAAAGTATGGAATTTAAAGAATTAGACAAAAGAGCAGTATTTGATGTTGAACAAGACGTATTATCGTCTTGGAAAAAAATGAATATTTTAAAAGAAAGTACTCGTGGAAAAGAAAATTTTGTATTTTATGATGGACCTGCAACTGCTAATGGAAATCCTGGTCTTCATCATATGGTAGCTAAATTTTTAAAAGATTCATTTACTAAATATAAAGCTATGCAAGGATATAATGTTGTACGTAAAGTAGGTTGGGATACTCATGGACTTCCTGTTGAAGTACAAGTAGAAAAAGAATTAGGATTTACTGGTAAAGGTGATATTGAAAAGTATGGTATAGAGGAATTTAATCAAAAATGTCGTGAATCAGTATGGAAAAATGTAGATGCATTTAATAAACTTACTGATGAAATGGGACAATTTATTGATATTGAAAATCCTTATATAACTTATGATAATGATTATATTGAAACTGAATGGTGGATATTAAAGAAATTCTTTGATGAAGGATTATTCTATAAAGGTGTTAAAATAGTTCCTTGGTGTCCTAGATGTGGTACTGGACTTGCATCTCATGAAGTTGCTCAAGGTTATGAAACAGTTGCTGCTAATACAGTTATTGTACCTTTTAAGAAAAAGGGAAGTGATGAATATTTCTTAGTATGGACTACAACTCCTTGGACTTTAATTGCTAATGTAGGTTTATGTGTTAATCCAGATGAAGATTATGTTACGGTAGAATCTAAGGGTTATAAATTTATTTTAGCGGAAAAGTTAGTAGGTAATGTTTTAGGTGAAGATGTAAAAGTACTTGATAAATATAAGGGAAAGACTTTAGAATATACAGAATATGAACAATTATTACCTTTCTTAGAAGTAGATAAAAGTGCTAAATCATTTATTGTAATGTGTGATGATTATGTTACTACAGAAGATGGTACTGGGGTAGTACATATTGCACCTGCTTATGGTGAAGATGATGCTAAAGTAGGTAAAAAGTATAATTTAGCTTATCTTAATCCAGTAGGAGAAGATGGATGTTATACTGATGGACCTTGGAAAGGTATGCTTATTTTTGATGCTGATTTAGAAGTAATTAAATGGCTTAAAGAAAATGACAAGTTATTTAAAAAACAAAAGATAGATCATGAATATCCACATTGTTGGAGATGTCATTCACCACTTGTTTATTATTCTAGACCATCTTATTATTTAGAAGTTACTAAAATCAAAGATAAGATTATTGAAGAAAATAATAAAGTTAATTGGTATCCATCATATGTTGGTGAAAAAAGATTTGGTAATTGGCTTTTAAATATGAATGATTGGGCTATTAGTAGAAATCGTTATTGGGGTACACCTCTTCCTTATTGGACTTGTGAATGTGGACATACTGAAATGATTGGTTCACGAGCTGAACTTGCAGAAAAAGCAATTGAAGAAGTAAATCCTGAGACTATTGATTTACATAGACCATTTGTTGATGATATTCATTTAAAGTGTCCAAAATGTGGTAAAAAGATGACTAGAACTAGTGAAGTAATAGATTGTTGGTTTGATTCAGGTGCAATGCCATTTGCTCAATATCATTATCCATTTGGAGATACTAAGCTTTGGGAAAGTCAATATCCTGCAGACTTTATTTGTGAGGGTATAGATCAAACTAGAGGATGGTTCTATTCATTAATAGTTGTTGGAGTATTTGTAACTGGTAAGAGTCCTTATAAAAATGTATTAGTTAATGAATTATTATTAGATAAAAATGGACAAAAGATGCATAAGAGTAAAGGTAATTCAATTGAACCGTTTACTTTAATAAAGAAGGGCGGAGCAGATATTATTAGATGGTATATTCCTTATGTATCACCTGTATGGACTCCACTTAAATTTAATGAAGATGATTTAAAAGAAGTACATAGTAAATTCTTTAATCCATTTAAAAATACTTATTCATTCTTTCAAACATACGCTAATATAGATAAAATTGATATTGATAAGTGTAATGTTCCTTATAAAGATAGAGAACTTATAGATAAATGGGTATTATCTAAATATAATAAGTTAGTTAAAGATGTAACTAATTATTATGAAGAATATGATTTAAATGGAGTAGTTAGATTAATAACTCACTTTGTTTCAGAAGATTTATCTAATTGGTATATTAGACGTAATCGTAATCGTTTCTGGGCTTCAGAACTTAATGATAGTAAGAGAAGTGTTTATATGACTACTTATGAAGTATTAGTAGGATTATGTGAATTATGTGCACCAATTATTCCATATGTTACTGAAGAAATATATCGTAATTTAACTGGTGAAAAGTCTGTTCATTTAGCTAAATTCCCTAAGTGTAATGAAAAATTAATTGATGAAAAGATTGAAAGTCGTATGGATAAAGTTAGAAACTTAATATCTATTGGACGTAATGTTAGAGAAGATGTAGGTATTAAAGTACGTCAGCCATTAAGTGAAGCTTTAATTGATGGTAAGAATAAAGATTTAATTGGAGACTTAGTTAGTTTAATTAATGAAGAATTAAATGTAAAAGAAGTAGTATATGCTGATGATTTATCTAAGTATATGAATTTTATAGTTAAACCTAATTTTAAAGAAGTTGGTAAAACATTAGGAGCTAAAATTAAAGATTTCCAAAATGCTTTATTAGAATTAAGTGATAATAATGTTAATAAATTATTAAATGGTGAGAAAGTTAGTATAGATTTATCTGGAGAAGATTTAGAAGTAACTTCTGATATGGTTGATATTCGTATTAATTCTAAAGAAGGATTTAATGTTGGAATGGAAAATAATGATTTCTTAATATTAAATACTGAGCTTACTCATGAATTAGTTTTAGAAGGGTTAGCAAGAGAAATTGTATCTAAAGTACAAAACTTAAGAAAGACTTTAAACTTTGATATTGCTGATCGTATAAAATTAGTATATAAAGCTGATGGAGAATGTTTAGAAGCATTTAATGAATTTGCTACTTATATTAAAGATGAAACACTTTCAAGTGTTTATGAACAAGGTGAAAGTGAAAATGAAGTAGATATTAATGGTAATACTGTTTATATCTCAATTGAAAAAATATAATAAAAATTAGCAAAAAAGTGAATTTGCAAATAATCAAAAATTGCAAGCAATCCTAGATAAATAAAGGCTTTGCTTGCAATTTTTAATTGACATTTTATAGATAATAATTTATGATTAATTAGGAGCGGAAGTTTATGGGCCGGAGTATTCATCTTTTCAAATATCTTAAATTAAATTTGAAGGGATGGTGGTAGTATGAGAGTAGAGAAAAAAATTCTTTATCTAATCATAGTAACACTTCTATTTATAATAGTAGCAATATTATTTAAATATTAAAAAAATGGCACAACCGAAGTTGTGCCGAACACTATCGAAAAGATGAGGTTCGGCCACTGGGGGTCTTCCGTTCTTTTCATTTTATATTTTAACATTATTGATTAAATAATACAATATACATAGATTTTACGATTGTATATAACTATAAAAAAATGATATAATTACACTATAGATTAGGTGTGATTTTTCTATGGAAAAAAGAAATAAATTAATAATAACTTTATTATTAATTGGATTTGTTCTACTAGTGGTAGGAATAACATATGCTTACTTTACAGCAAGTATAGAAGGAAAAGAAACGGCTTCTACTGTTGTAGTAACAGGTGGAATAATGCAAATAGAGTACTCAGAAAACAGTAGTGTAATTGAACTATCAGGTATATATCCAAAAGAAGATGCTTGGGCAACTAAGACTATTACTATAAAAGGAACAAATACAACCGATTT
>CACZRB010000046.1 GCA_902783555.1 uncultured Erysipelotrichaceae bacterium | reverse complement strand
GAAATATAAAGTCGAAACCGTGACAATTTTTCACACTTTCAAGACTAAAAATAAAATAGTTACATTTTGACCTATGCGAGGTGGAGAAGGTGCTGAAGTTATATATGCATTACGTAATAATGGAAAGCTTGCTGCTAGTATTCTTAGTGAATTAGAAAAAGCTGGTCAAATAGGACGTAAGTATTATCAAAGGAGACTTCCTAGTGATAGTTCAAAAGATTATTATTATATAATTAGAAATACTCCTAATAATGAGACATTAATAGTTGAATATGGATTTTTAGATAATGCTAAAGATGCAGCTAAGTTAAAAGCTAATTATAAGGATTATGCAGAAGCAGTAGTTAGAGCAGTTGCTGAATATGGTGGTTATACATATGCTCCTATATCTGGTAGTGGTTATTATACAGTTAAAAAAGGTGATACATTATGGAGTATTGCAAAAGATTATGGTCTTACTGTTAATGAATTAAAAGAGCTTAATAATTTAACAAATAATAATTTAAGTGTTGGAACTACTCTTTTAGTGAAAAAAGATGATGCATCTATTCCATCTATAGAAGATGCTCCCGGATATGTATATTATACAGTTAAAGCAGGTGATACTTTATATAATATAGCTCGTATGTATGATTTAACTGTAGACGAACTTAAAAACTATAATAATTTAACTAATAATACATTAACTATAGGACAAAAATTAATAATTGGTGAAAAAACATTAGGTAATTTATATACTGTTCAAAGGGGAGATACTCTTTATAGTATTGCTAAGGCATTTAATATTAGTGTAGATGAACTTAGAAATGCAAATAATTTAGGTACTAATATATTAACTATAGGGCAAACTTTAGTAATACCTGGTAAAAATATTCCAGTTAATATGATGGTATATGAAGTCCAAAAGGGAGATACTTTATATAATATAGCTAGTAAATTTAATACAACAGTAGCTCGAATAAAAGAATTAAATAATTTAACTAGTAATATTTTATCAATTGGACAAAAATTGACATTACCAAATTAAAAATATTATTAATTCTTATATATTAAGTGGTACAATAGATTATGAAAGGAAGATAAAATATGGGTTATTATGATAGTAATTATTTCAATACACCAAAGGTAAATGTAACAAATAGTATTAATGGTACATTAATTTGGACAATTATTGCAATAGTACTTGCTGTTGTAGGAGGAATAGCATTATATTTTACTATTTTTAGTAAAAAGAATGATGGTAAATATAATGGTTTTATGAAAACATTATATGATTTAGTACATTTTAAGTATTTTGTTATTGATGATATATTTAGAATACTTTATATTATATCTGTACTTGCTATTACGCTATTATCATTTAATTATATTGGTAAATGGCAATTCTTAATTGTTCTACTTGGTGGTAATTTAGTACTTAGAATTAGTTACGAATTTATGATGTTATTTATGGAATTATGTCATAATGTTAGAAATATTAGTAATAAGAAAAAGTAAGACTTTAATTTAAGCCTTACTTTTTAATTTACCATATTTTCTACAACATTATCGATTGGTTTATTATTATCTTCTGGTTGTTTGTTTTCTTCTTGTTTGTTATTTTCTTGTGTATTATTTTCATGAGCAGTATTTTCTTCATTATTATTTGTTTGTTCATTATTATTAGTTTCATTTTGTGTGTTTGGTGTAACATCTTCTATATGAACATTTTTACAAACTTCGACAGTTAAATTAGTGATTGTACTAACAAGAGTACCACTATGAACATTTTGACTTAATACAGTATCATTAATGCAAGAATTACTTTCAGTATAAGTTTTATTTAATGATATATTTCTTTCACCTACCCAAGATTCAACATATTGAATAGTTTTATCTTTAAAATTAGGTAAGGTTTCATTTCTTTTAACACTATAATACTTTTTACCAATTACTGGTACTTCATATGGTTCGTTAACAGAGAAATTAAATTCTTTTATAGGTGTAGGTTTAATGATTTCTAAATTCTCTTTCATTGCAGTTTTAATCTCTTCTAGTGATTCTTCATAATATTGATATGTATAAGTACTTGAACCATGTAAATATAAAGTTAAATCATAACCAGTTAAGAAAGTTCTTTGAATATTTATAAATTCATTATCATTACTATTTAAAAGAGCATTTTTAGCAACATTATAGAAGTTTAATATTTGTTTAGTAGCCATATTTGTATATATATTATTAGCGATAGCATTTAAAACTTTATATAAAGTATTTATATCTCTAATACTTTTAGCTTTATTAGCAATTGCAGTTACAACTGCTTGTTGATGTTCTATACGTTTAAAATCTGATAATGCCCATTGATGTCTATTACGTGCATAAGCAAGAGCTTGTTCACCATTTAAATTGATGTTTTCACCTACGGGAACAAATACAGCATCATCTCCCCAATCACGGCTAGAATTTTGCTCACAAACCATACCCTTACAGTCATGGCCCCAGTTCTTATTAAAGTCAGGTTTATCGACATTTACTGTAATACCACCTAATGCTTCTACTAATGCTACAACACCTTTAAAATTAATTTTAACATAGTAATCAATTGGAATATCAACTAATTGTTCTACTGTATCTATCATACATTTAGTTCCATAACCAGATGCAGAATTTATTTTATAACTTTTATTATTATTACAAGCAATTGGTACATAAGTATCTCTTGGAACACTAAATACTGTAGCAGATAATGTCTTAGGATTAAATGATATTAACATTATGGAATCTCCATTAAATGAAGCATTATTTTCTAAACCATCATATTTAGAGTCAACACCTAAAAGTAAAACTGTAAATGGTTCAGTAATATCTTTATTTGTTGAAACAACAGTATCTTGATTATCCATCTTTTTACTATAAGAATCTACTACTATAGTTTCTGATGAAATATTTTGATATTTATCTATATCACTATATTTAATAGCATAGTTAGCAGTAATAAATATACCATCTTCTTTTCCTTCATATAAGGCATTTAAAAGCGCAATATTATCTTCATAGTAAGTAATTTTATATTTTAGATTATTATTTGCCATATATTCTTGAGGTAAAGTATATCCTTCAATATCATTTTCATTAGATAATAAACCTACGTTTTTAATTTCATTTTCATTACTTTTTAATTTGATTAAATTAGTAGTATAAATTATTTTATCTTTTGATATTTCATCTAAAACGTTATATGTTTTATTAATATAATAATATCCAAATGCATTTGCTCCTGCAAATAATAAATTTAAGATAGTCCATATTAATAATATTTTATGTTTTTTGGAAATTAAAAGTACTAATCCTGCAATAAAGTAAATTATAAAATATAAGATTAATGTAATAATTACAGCTATTCTAATAAATGTTTCAATACCTTCTAGTAATGATAAACTATAAGTTAGTAAAGCAATACTTATTAAATAAATAATACTAATAAATATAAAAATATATCTATAAAGAGGTTTAGTCTTTTTAAGCTTTATAAACAGGTTTGTAAATTTTCTTGTTTTCACACTATCACCCTTATTTTACATTATACAACATTATTCGAATTTTATAAATAAAAAAATAGGTGTTAATTAACTTTCACCTATTTTATTTAGCAAAATAGTCAGATTTAATTATTGCATCATTAAGAAGCATTTTCCTTTTAACAATAAGATTATATTTTTCTAATTTTTTAGTACTTAATTTTCTACCACTAATATCTTCTCCATTAGTAACATAAGATGAACCATTATACCATGAACCATCAGAGAAGAAGACTAATGGATCAAATTTAGGATCTAAAATGTCTCTTCCTATGTAATTATTTGGATAATATTCTATTCCAAATAGATTTAAAATAGTAGGTAAGATATCTAATTGAGAATTGACTACTTTTATAGTAGTATGATGTTCATTATTATCATAAATCATGAATGGAGTGTGATTTATTAAGTTATTACTTGTTTCTTTATATCTATCTAATAAACTTTTATTTTCAAGAGTATAAATATAATGATCTGAGAATAGGACTATAACAGTATTATCAATTAATCCTTTTTCCTTTAAATTATTTATTAATAACTTAATGAAGTCATCAGTTTCTTTTGCTTGAATATGTAAACATTCTTCTTCTGTAAGACCTTGTTCTTTTGTTAAAAGAGGACATGTACCTTTAGTAGTTTTATATGGCATGTGAGCTGAATAAGTAATTATATAGTCCACAAATGGTTTTTCAGTATTAAATATTTTATTATTAAATGTTTCATTTTTAAGCATTTCTGTATCTAACCAGTATTCATAATTTTTATATATGCCTAAATCTTTTAAACCATTATATGAATCATATCCAAAGGCTTTATAATTTACACCTCTTGAGTAATACTCAGCAGAATTCATATGAAAAGCATTAACAGTATATCCTTCATTTTTAAATAAATTAGGAAGTGAATATGTATATGTATTTTTACTAAAATTATAAGCACTTTGATTATAATTATAAGCTGATGAATATCCAGTATTAACCATAAATTCTGAATTAAAGGTAGAACCACCGCCAGATGTAAATGAATAATGATTTGTAAAATTAATTGATGATTTTGATATACGATATAGTTCTGGCATTATATTTTTATTTAAAAGAAACTGATCTATACTTTCAAGTTGGACTAGTATTAAATTTTTACCTTTAAAAATACCAGTGTATTTATTAGGTTCACTTAATGTTATATTTTTAAAGTTATCTTCTAAAACACTTTTTTCTTCATTAGTTAAAGCTGTATTATCTTTTAAATAGTTAATAGTAAAATTACGAATATTATATTCGAACATACCAGAAACCATCATACTTTTATTATTATCATTAAATGAGGTATAAACTGCTCTTGCATTACGCCAATCATCCCATTCTACTTCTTTATTCTTTTTACCTAAAAATATTGGAAGGGTAAATTCAATTGTAGTAAATATAACTAGCGCAATTAAAATGTTAATAACGTTTATTTTTTTAACATTTTTAATAAGTTTAAAGCCTTTAATAGTTAAATAAATACTTAATATAAGAGTAATAATAACCCATATCTTTATATTAGGAATAACACTATCAAAGTAATCGGCACCTTCACCGGCAACTGCGAGAACACTATAATCAAAGAAAGTATTAAAGTAAGAAAAGTATACAGCATGAACTAAGAACATTATAGTTTGAAAAATATAATATACTAAATATATAGTTTTACCTATTTTATTAGTAAAATTTTTAGTTATAATAAGTATTAAAACTATCCAATTGATACTAAAGAAATTAGGAATTAAAAAGTACCAATGATAATAATTAATAGTACGATTATAAAAAATTCTAAGAGTTAAATCTAATATTATTAAAGATATAAATAAATAAATATATCCTTTATTATTTTTTAAAAATTTATATATTATTTTAAATAGTTTGTTTATGTATTTTTTAATAACTTTTAGTTTTTTATCTATTTCTTTTTTCTTTTTTTGATAAATAATGATAAATGATGTAGCTAATAATCCTAAAATAGTACATATAATACCTTCTCTTAAGTAAGGAGATGAATATTTTATTTCAATATTATGGGCACCTTTAGTTATTTCAAAACCTAAGAAAGTATCATCTATAATTTTATTATTTACAAGCTCTCCGTCAATATATACTTTAAATGCATATTTTTCATAAGGAATAGTTGTTTTTACATATCCATCATTATTAGCATTTATAGTCCCAATTATTTTATTGTTAATTGGTTTTGTTTGATCAATGATTAAAGGATCAATATTATTATTTAAATTTGTAATAGTATTATAATTTAGAGTGTATAATTCTATATCATTAATATCAAAATTTGCTTCAGTAAATGAGATGTCTAAAGTATCAATAGAATTATTAGATGATAATACATATTCAAATGTTTCATTATGATTGTAATATTTCCAGTTAGAACATGATAGAGCATTAGTTATATCATTTATAGTAATATTAGAACTACAAGCATATCCTTCACGTGCTTTATTCATATTAAATTTTATTATTAATATTTCATTATTAATTGGAGTATCTAACTTTATTTTTATATTAGCATTAGAGCCAGCACTAATTAAATAGTGATCATTTTCCTTTTGATATTCTAGATTATTAGTTTCAGTTATTTTATAAGTTGGATGATATTTTTTAATATTAGATTTATATACATTATCAATACTTGTATCTACAATAATATAATTTAATAGAGCATCTATTGTATATGGATAAGATAAAGTATCAAATTCTCTTTTACTCATTATTTTATTAGAAGCGTATGCTAGTGGTAAAACATTATTATTTTCATATAGGATTATAGGTTTTACTTCTTTGATAGGAGGATTAACACTATCAATTCTTTTATACTCTTCATATCCAATTGGAGCTTCCTTACTTGTTATTAAATATTTAGTAGCACTATAAATGTTAAATAGTACGTTAGATGTTTGAGTTATTGTGGTATTATCTCGATTAATAATTTCGTTTTGAAATATGTTACGATAAAAATTAAAGTAATATGGATTTGCTGATGAAGCGTACATAGAAGTTATCAAATTATTAATATTATAGATTTTATTTGGAGTATCTATTTTATTATCTTCAAAAGATGTACGATAAACATTTGTTATATCATTAATATTTGCTAGTTCATAATAAGCTTTATTGTTTACTTCTTTAAATTCTTCTATTTTGTAGTATGTTTCATTATTGGCACTTAAACTAAATGATATAAGAGAAATAATAATAGTTGGTATATAAATTAAATAATTATTTTTCTTTTTAGATCCTATAAGAATAATTATAATACAAAATATTATATCTGCTACTAAGAGATATACTGTATCATTACCAAGACCCATTAATACTAGAAATAAACCAGATAAAGCAGTATATTTAATTAATTTTGAATAATCAACTTTTTGTTTTAAATTTTGATTAATAAATTCAGCTATAAGTAATGTTGCAACAGGAAGAAGTGGTAAATAGCATTTTCCATCAATATACATAAAAGCATTTAAAATATAACTACATACTGGAAATAGTACGATTAATGTTAATAATATACTTATAAATATCCAATTTTTCTTTTTACTTATTAAACCATTTATAATTGATATTATATAAATAAATGTTAATCCCCATGAGTAATAAGAATTATAAAAAGTATAAACAAAGTTATTTTTAGGTGATAAGAGTTCTAGTAAAGAAATAGATGATGTTAAAGTAGACATTCTTCCGTTTAATAAAGTATTCATAGTAGGAATAATTAAAATACCAGATATTAAAACTCCTATACCTAGATAAATAATAATATTAATTAAAGATTTAGTATTAAAATTTTTCTTTTCTAATAATTTAAAAATTGTATAAATAATTAATACTATTATGCCATGAACACTAAAATAATAACTTGTAAATATTAATAGAGAAGTAAATATTATTAAAGGTAATGGTTTTTTCTCTTCTAAATATAAATCGATACTTTTTAAGGCTCCTAACATAAATGGCATATATATAACAAACATGATGTGTCTATGAAAGTGATATATAAAAGTTGCATTTAACATAAATATTAAACTAGTTATAAATGCAATATTTTGATTATATTTTTTCTTTGTCCATTTATAAAACATAATGATGCTAATTATTAAGGAAGATATACTTGCTAATTGAATATATATTTCCATTTTTATAAATGGTAGTATATATGATAATAAAATAATTGGACTATATAATCCGTAATAAGAAAAATTATAGATATTTTGTCCCATTCCTAAGTTAAAAGCAAAAGTAGGAAATAAATTATAAGTATTATAAAATAGCTTTCTAAAATAATCTGGGATAATGGCATGTTGATTAGCCCAATCTATTTTAGAGGCAAATAAATAGCCATTTAAATTTAAAACTAAAATATATCCTAAAATAAATATTATAAATATACTTATGTATAAATAATCTTTTTTATTATATTTTTTCATACATCAAACCTCGTTTTTTATGATAAAATTATATCATTATACGGGCTAATAAACAATCATAATTATTTTAATTCCATATAATAAATTAAGGAGGTAATTTTATAAAAACAAATATTGAATTTGTAAATTATTTATATGAGGTGTTAAAAAAGAAAACTGTTTATATGTGGGGTGGATATGGAAAAATAGTTACTAATTCATTAATTAGTCAAAAAAAGAGACAATATCCATCGCATTATCCTGAAAATAAGGTGAAATATTTAAAATCTTTAGTTGGGAAGGATTATTATTCTTATGATTGTTCTGGACTAATTAAATCTTATTGGATGAGTGATTATGGAACTGAAAGTGTTAAATATATTAAAAAATATGATAAAGATGCTTATGGAATAACAGTTGGAAATGCATCAAAGAAGGGAAGTATAAAAACGTTACCAGAAATACCTGGAGTATTATTATATATGAAAGGACATTGTGGAATATATGTCGGTAATGGTAAAGTAATAGAATGTACATCTAATGAAAAAATAAGTAAAAAAGAATTTGGAGGAGTATGTATATCTAAGTTAAATGCTCGCTCTTGGACTAATTGGGCAATGAGTAAATGGCTGGTTTATGATGAAAAAGATGAATCATCAGATGATACTAGTGATAATAATTATTATGTAGTAAAAAAAGGAGATACACTTAGTGAAATAGCTTTAAAATATCATACAACTGTTAATGAACTAGTTAAACTTAATAATATTAAAAATAAAAACTTAATAAGAGTTGGTCAAAAAATACTACTTCCAAATAATAATCAATATATAGTAAAAAAAGGGGATACTCTTTCTAAAATAGCTAAAAAGTATAATACATCATGGAAAAAGATATATGAAAAAAATAAAGATATTATTAAGGATCCTAATAAAATATATCCAGGACAAATATTAAATATCTAATTATAGAAAACTATGATATAATGTTTATAGTAAAGGCGGTTAAATATGAAGAAATGGCTAAAAGTATTAATTATAGTTTTAATTATTGGAGCGATTGGTGGTTTTATTTATTATGCTTTTAGAGAAGTAGCGCCTTATGATGATACTAAGAAATTATTTATTAGTTGTAATGGACATTCTAAAAGTTATAGTGTTCTTTCATCTGATAAAATAGATTTTGCTCAAAAGGATGATAAATGTAAATTATCTATTGAGGTTAGAAATGTTGAACGTACATTTATAAAATTAAAAGCTGAGGGTTATTTTTATGGTAGTAAAGCAAATGGAAGTATAGATGATAGTGATAGTCCATTTAATGATATTTATGTAGAACCTGGTAGAGTTTTGACATTATATTCATTAGATAAAAGCACAAAATTTGAATTTCAGTATAAATAGGGTTATAAACCTTATTTTTTTATGATATAATTTAGTATTAAGTGGTAAGTGGGTGAACTTTAATGAAAAAGTTGTTATTGTTATTATTAATGATTTTTCCTTTAAGTGTTATGGCAGATGATGAAATATCTTTAACATGTGATAAAGTAGAAAAATTAAATATTGGTGAAGAAATAATTTGTAGGGTGGCAGTTAATTCAGACTTTTTCTATAATAAAATTAATTTTGATGTATTAAATACTGAAGGTCTTCAAATAATTGATATTCGCTCTAATTATGAGAGAAGATGGAAAGTAGAAGAAAATGGTAATAAAGTTAGTGTAATAGCTGATGAAGTTCAATCTGACTTACAAGAATTTGGAATAATCTTAATTAAATCTGTTAAGTCAGGTGAACAAGATTTAACTTTAGATAATATTACATTAGAAAATACTAATGAAACTGATGTTAGACAGTTAAATGCAATAAATCAAAAATTAAAAGTGGTTTCTTCTGATAATTTACTTAAAAGTATTACTATAAATGAAAAAGAATTAGTAAATTTTGATGCTAATAAAACTAATTATATAGTTGAGATTGAAAAAGATGATACTATTAAAATAGGAGCAGAGAGTAATAATGAATTTGCAACTATTAATGGAATAGGTGAGTTTAAATTATCAGATAAAGTTAATAAGTTTGTTTTCCCTATAAATGTAGTAAGTGAAGATAATATATCTAAAGTATATTTAATTAATGTAGTTAGAAAAAATAAAAAGGTAAATGAAGAAATTGTTTTAGATGATTTAATTATTAAGAATGATAAGGGAAATATCTTATTAATTGATTTTAAACCAAATATTTTTGAATATAGTTTTGAAGTAGATCTAAATACATCTTATATAAATGTTAAACCAAGTGTAAGTGGTGATAATTGTTTAGTTAAAGGTTTTGGAGAACAGAAATATGAATTAAAATCTGGTAATAATGTTATATTAGTTAAAGTACAAAATAAGGACGGAGATATTGCAAACTATGTTCTTAATGTTATAAAACCTATTGCAAATAAATCATCAAATAATTATATTAAAAATTTATTAATAGATGATTATAAAATTGATTTTAGTAAAAGAATTAAAAATTATGTATTAGAAATTAATCCTAAAGATGATGTGCTTAGAATAACTCCTATATTAGAAAGTGACAATGCTAGATATGAGATTACTGGAAATAAAAATTTAAAAAATGGTAGTATTATTAGAATTATAGTTACAGCTGAAAATGAGGAGAAAGCAGTATATAAAATTACAATTAAAGAAAAGAAAACAAATCATTCGAAAACTATTATATTAATTATTTTGACTATTTTAGGATTATATGCTGTATATAAATTGAAAGATATAATTGTAAAAAAATATAAGAATAATAAAAAGAAACAAGTTGTTAGTACTAAGGTGAAAGTAGTTTCTAGTGTAGAACCTGTTAAAAAAGAAACAAATAAGGAAGAAAATATTAAGGTGGCATCTAAGAGTGCTAGTAAAAAATCATCAGTTAAGAATAAGAATACTTCAAGTAAAAATAAGGTTGCTAGTAAGGCTAGTAGTTCTAAAGCTAATAATAAAAAAACTACTAATAAAACAAGTACAACGAAGAAAAGAGTAACTAATTCTACTTCTTCTAGAAGTCCAAGAAGTAATTATACTAAAAAGAGTCCTGTTCAAAGAAAGAAAACAAATAAGAAAAATACAACAAGAAAGAATAATAAAAAGAAGTAGTATAGGTAAAAAATTAAATTTACAAATAATTAAAAACTGCAAGCAATCCCAGATAAATAAAGGCTTTGCTTGCGTTTTTTAATTGACTTTTTATAGTTAATAATTTATGATTAATTAGGAGCGGAAGTTTGTGCGCCGAAGTATTCATCTTTTCAAATGTTTTAAATTTGAAGGGATGGTGGTAGTATGAGAGTAGAGAAAAAAATTCTTTATTTAATCATAGTAACACTTTTATTTATAATAATAGCAATAATATTTAAATATTAAAAAAATGGCACAACCGAAGTTGTGCCGACCCAACTGAAAAGATGAAGGTCGGCCACTTGGGGGTCTTCCGTTCTTTTCATTTTATATTTTACCATTATGTTTTAAATAATACAATATACATGGGTTTGACACTTGTATATAGCTATTAATAGATGATATAATTGCACTGTAGGATAGTGTATTTTTTAGTATAATGCATAGAATAATTCATATAAAAAATTAACTTGACACGGGGGGTACTATTATACAATTAAGTAGAAAATAGAAGGGAATTTGTTAACTAATGGAAAGCAAACAAAAAGGAATATTAATCGTAAGTTTAGTTGCTTTAGTAATTATTGCAGTAGGCGTAACCTATGCATATTTTACAGCAAGTATAGAAGGAAGAGAAACAGCTAGTACAGTAGTAGTAACAGGTGGCATAATGCAAATAGAGTACTCAGAAGATAGTAATGTAATTGAACTATCAGGTATATATCCAAAAGAAGATGCTTGGGCAACTAAGACTATTACTATAAAAGGAACAAATACAACCGATTT
>CACZRB010000045.1 GCA_902783555.1 uncultured Erysipelotrichaceae bacterium | reverse complement strand
ATTAGTTATGCTTATTTTAGTGCTAAAATAACTAATAATGAAAGTGAAAGCACTATTGTAGCAACAGCTGCCTATTTAGAACTAACCTTTATAGATGGATCTCCAGAAATAAATGCAAGTAACATTTTACCTGGTTGGAGTGCCTCAAAAACATTTAGTGTGCAAAATACAGGGGAAAATACGGCATACTACGTCTTAAAAATAACTGATATTAATAATCCATTTGTTTATGGAGGAATAAGTTATAAAATAGAAAGTAATGATGGTGGAGCAAATGTAGCATTAGATACTCTGCCTCTTGCTAATATGCCAGTAACAGGCCCAATAGAAATACCAGTAAATAATACTCATAACTACACTATAACAACATATTATAATGAACTAGAAGAAAATCAAATGCAAGACTTAGGTAAATCATTTAGTTATACTGTATCAATTGAAGCCGTATATAAAAAAGAAATCCAGTATATAGAAGACTTAGTAGATTTATCAAATGAAGTAAATAGTGGAAATAAATATGAACATACCTGGTTTGTATTAACTAGAGACTTGGATTTTAACTCTGATGAAAGTTATAAAAATGCAAATAATACAACAACGTATGGTGATTATAACGGAAATGGAACAGTAGAGGCAATTAAAACAGAGCTAACTACCGGAAGAGGATTTTATCCGATTGGAGCTACAGGTGCAAACACTTTCTATGGTTCATTTGATGGACAAAATCATCGATTGGATAATCTATATATTCAAAATAATAAATCTGGAATAATAGTGGGGACATTTGGAGCAGTAAAAAACAATGTATTGAGAGATTTAACAATAAGTGGAACTGTTAAATCAACAATTGGTGGAAATATTGGAGGTATTGTTGGCTATTCTAATAATTCAGTATTGCATAATTTACGCAATTATGTAAATGTAACTAATACAAATAATAATTATAATAGTACTGGTGGTATTATTGGTACTGAAAGTAATTCATATATTAGAAATTGTGTTAATAACGGAACTATATCATATGGGAATTATCCTGGTGGATTAGTGGGGCAGAACTTAAATTCAATAATAATTGAAAAATCTATAAATAATGGTAATGTTAATGGTAATGTCGTTCATGCTGCTGGATTATTATCAGTTACTAGTTTTGCTAATGGAATTAAAACAGAAATTTATAATTCATATAATACTGGAAATATATCATTGGCAAATTCTGGAAATAGTAATACCCGTATAGGCGGCGTAATTGCGGAAATAAGAAACCAAGTTTTAATAAAAAATACTTATAACACTGGTGATATAACATGCACTAGACCTAATTCAAATGAATCTATTTATAATATTGTAGGTGGATTAGTAGGAGAATTATATTATGGAACAATAATTAATTCATATAATACAGGAAGCATAACTGGTGGTAATCGTACTGGTGGTATAGTAGGGAAGAAATATCCAACTGCTAATAATTTAGTTATTAATAAATGTTACAATATAGGTAATATAACAAGTTCTTATTCATCAAGTGGCTATGCAACTTCGCTAGGTGGAATTGTAGGTTATCCTGAAACCTCAAGTACTGGTAAAACTTTAGTTTTGAATAGTTATAATACAGGCACAATAAATAGTTTAGCTACATCTGGTGGCATATTTGGAAGAACAAATTCATCAAGTTATGCAATTAATTCATATAATACAGGTAATATGTTTGGGCTAGGTGCAAGCGGTATTATAGGTGTTATTTATAGAGGTAATAGTTATTTAAATAATACATATAGCAAGAGTGAGTTAACAGGTAGCACTTCAAGCAATGGATTATTTTATAATGATGCTGGAACACCAAGTGTTAAAAATTCGTACTATTTAGAAGGATTGTCTGGAAGTAATGTATCTGGTCAAGCAGGAACAAGTTTAACTGCCCAGTACATGGCAAGCCCTGAATTTGTTAATTTATTAAATCAAAATAAACGCAGTATAGATTTATCAACAATCTATAGTGGTGCTTTATCAGCATATTCTTCATATGAACTATCTGATTGGAAATATGATGCTGAAAAAGGATATCCTGTTTTAGATAATTAATGTAATAGAATTATGATTATAAGCCATAATAATAATGGTGATTATTATGGAAACTGAATATGAAATATTAGATTATATTTATAAAAATGCAACTATGGGATATGAAAGTACAATGACACTTTTAAAGAGTCTTCAAGATAAAGAAAATAAAATAAAAGAAGTTGTAACAGATATATTAAATAGTTATGGAGAATTTACTAAAGAAAGTGAACTTTTACTTTGCAAAATAAACGCAGATGGTAAAAAATATAATGTAATGGCTACTATGAGTGCTGATATGAATATTAAAAGAAAAGTAAGTAAGGATAACTCTGATGCAGCTATAGCTAAAATGCTTATTAAAGGGCTTTCAATGGGACAAAATAATATGTCTAAAGCTTTTGATAGCATTAATAAAAAAGATGTTGATAAAAAAGTATTAGATTTATTAGATAATTTTAAAGACTTTCAGATAAATTCTATTAAAAAATTAGAAATATATGTATAATTTACACGAAAATCTATTTAAACTAGACAGTTAAATAGATTTTTATTTTTATATCATGTACAATAGTGGTGGTGATATATATGATAGTACCAGTAGGTATAAGTAGAAGACATGTTCATTTAGATAATGATACATGCATTAAATTATTTGGAAGTACTGAAATGCCAGTACGTAATCCATTAAATCAACCAGGGCAATATGCTAGTACATTAACTGTTGATTTAGAATGGAATGGTAAAATAGTAGAACATGTAAGAGTAGTAGGCCCAATTAGAAAATATAATCAAGTTGAGTTATCTGAAGAAGAATGTAATATTTTAGGAGTCAATCCTCCAGCACGTCAAAGTGGTGACTTAGATGATAGTCTTCCAATAAATATTATTGGCCCAAAAGGAAAAGCTTGCTTATCAAAAGGCTTAATAAAAGCTGAAAGACATATTCATTTGACTCCAGAAACAATGAAAGAGCAAAATTTAGAAAATAAAGAATCAGTAGAAGTTTATCATAATAATAAATATATTTTTAATGCTATTATAAAATTATCTGATCCTGGATTTAATGAACTACATATTGACACAGTTGAAGAAAAAGAGTATGATTTGCACCAGAAAGACGTAGTTGAATTTAGGAAATGTGGAAAATAGGGAATGTTAAAATAGATAATCAAATAGTTCTTGCTCCTATGGCTGGTATCAGTAATACTGCGTATCGTCAAATTATTAAAGAAATGGGAGCAGGACTAATATATGCTGAAATGGTTAGTGATAAAGCCATAATGTATGGTAGTGCTAAAACATTTGATTTACTTAAAATGGATGATAAAGAAAGACCAATAGCTCAGCAGATTTTTGGCAGTGACAAAGAATCTTTCATTAAAGCTGCTAAAATGATTGAAGAACAAATGCATCCAGATATTATTGATATTAATATGGGCTGCCCAGTTCCTAAAGTAGCAATTAAAAGTCAAGCAGGAAGCGCTCTTTTAAAAAATCCTGAAAAAGTTGGAGAGATTATAAAAGCTGTAGTAAGTGCTGTAAATGTACCAGTTACAGTAAAAATTCGAAGCGGTTGGGATGAAAATAGTATTAATGCTGTAGAAATTGCCAAAGTAGCTGAAGCAAGTGGCGCAAGTGCGATAGCTATTCACGCAAGAACTAGAAGTCAAGGCTATAGTGGTCACTCTGATTGGCAAATTATAAAAAAAGTAAAAGATGCTGTAAACATTCCTGTAATTGGAAATGGTGATGTTACATCGTGTTTTGATGCCAAGAAAATGCTAGATGAAACAGGATGTGACGCTGTTATGATTGGTAGAGGAGTTCTTGGTAATCCATGGCTAATTAAAGAATGCGTTGAATACTTAGAAAATGGCAAATTACCACAGAAAGTTAGTCCAAGTGATAAAATAAAAATGTTAAAAAGACATTATCAATTATTACTAGATAACACTAATGAAAAACAAGCAATATTAGAAATTAGAACTCATGCCTTATGGTATATAAAAGGTTTGCCAGGAAGCAGTACTATTAAAAATCAAATATGTCAGACTAAAAATAGTATTGAACTATTTAAGATTTTAGATAATTATTTAATAAATCTAAACCAAAATTATAATAATACTAATTGAAAAATTATACTATTTATACTATAATTTAGATAATATAGGAGAGTGTTTATGAAAGAAGAAACTAAAAAAAGAAGTGTTAAAAAAACAGCACCTAAAAAAACAACTTCAAGTAAAAAAAGTACTGAAAAGAAAACTGTAAGGAAAACAGTTCCTAAAAAAGTAAAAGAAGAAATAATTGATTCCCCAATTTTAAATGAAACTACTAAATCAGAGGAATTAAACCAAGAAGTAACAATTAATACTGACACAAGTAATCTATTAGAATGTAAATATTGTCATCAAAAATATGAAAAAGGATATACAATTTGTCCACATTGTCATAAAAGACAAGGAAATAGTATTGGACTATCATTCTTTATAATATTTGCAGTATGTTTCTTATTTGGAATTATTTCATTCCATTTTATAGATAAATACATCATTAAAAAAACTAATGATACTGATTATAAAGATACTTGCATTTTAGTTGATTATGAAAATTTAGTAAGAAAACCTAAAGATTATAAAGGCAAAGATGTAAAAGTAATTGGTGAAGTTGTTAAAGTTGAAGGATATGATACAGGATATGGTAACGAAATGATTATTACCATTAATGCTAATTTATTTGAAGGTAGTGCTGAACATTTAATAACTATAGATTATTCGGATAATTCATATGAACAGGGATTTATTGAAGGCGATATAATAACTGTTTATGGTAAATATAATAGTATAAATGGCAACATGCCAAATATAGAAGCTAAGTATATTGTTTTTGGAAAATAAATAATTTTAATTAGAATGCATAACGCATTCTTTTTTTCTATAATTATTAAAATCTGTGGTAAAATACTAATGCAAGGAAGGTGCATAATATGGATAAAATAATTGTAAAAGGTGCTAGGGAAAATAATTTAAAGAATATAAACATTGAATTACCTAAAAATAAATTAATAGTAATGACTGGTGTATCAGGTTCCGGTAAAAGTAGTCTTGCCTTTGATACAATATATGCTGAAGGAGAAAGAAGATATATTGAATCATTAAGTGCATATGCAAGACAATTCTTAGGAAATGCTAGTAAACCAGATGTTGATTCAATAGAAGGATTATCACCTAGTATATCAATTGATCAAAAAACTACTAATAATAATCCACGTTCTACTGTAGGAACAGTTACAGAAATTTATGATTATTTACGTCTTTTATTTGCCAGAATTGGAACACCTATATGTCCTAATCACCATAAACCAATTAAAAGCCAAAGTATTGATGAAATGACTAATAAAGTTTTATCATTAGAACTTGGTACAAAACTAGAAATATTAGCACCTATTGTTCATGGAGAAAAAGGAACTCATGCAGAACTATTTAATGATTTAAGAAAAAAAGGATATTCAAGAGTTAGAGTTAATGGGGAAATGTATGATTTATCCGAAGAAATAAAATTAGAAAAAAATAAAAAAGATAATATATATGTTGTAGTAGATAGAATAGTAGTAGATAGAGAAGAAAAAAGTCGTATATTTGAATCAATTGAACAATCTACTAAACTTGCTAATGGCAAAGTTTTAATTAACATTATTGGTGGAGAAGAAATACTTATGAGTGAGCATTATGCTTGTCCTGAATGTAATTTTTCGCTTCCTGAACTTGAACCTAGATTATTCTCATTTAATGCTCCATATGGAGCTTGCCCAGAGTGCAAGGGTTTGGGAGTTAAACAAAATTTAAGTATAGATTTACTTATTCCTGATAAGAATAAAAGCATATTAGATGGTGCTATCAAAGGTTTTAGTGTTGATGATAGTATGAGCCTTCAACAACTACAAACAGTATGTGATTATTATAATATTGATTTATCTAAAAAAGTTAAGGATTTAACCAAAGATGAACTTAATATTATCCTATATGGTACAGATAAGATATTAGATTATGAATACACATCAAAAAATGGTAATAAAAGATATGTAACAAGTAATTTCGAAGGTATTGTTAATAATTATGAAAGAAGATATATTGAAACAAGTAGTAAATGGGTAAGAGAGTGGCTTTCAACATTTATGGTTGATTCAGAGTGTCCTGCTTGTCATGGAGCAAGACTTTCAAAAGAAGTTTTATCCGTTAAAATTAACAATAAAAATATCTATGAAGTTTGCAATCTATCCATTAAAGAATTAGCTGATTTTATGGAATGTTTAAAACTAACTAATGAGCAAAAACAAATAAGTGAACTTGTTGTAAATGAAATTAAAAATAGATTATCATTCTTAAATAATGTTGGGCTTGGTTACTTAACATTATCAAGAGAAGCAAGTACTTTATCTGGTGGAGAATCTCAAAGAATAAGACTAGCTACTCAAATTGGCAGTAAATTATCTGGAGTATTATATGTTTTAGATGAACCTAGTATAGGTTTACATCAAAAAGACAACGATAGATTAATTAATTCACTTAAAGAAATGCGCGATTTAGGTAATACATTAATTGTAGTAGAACATGATGAAGATACTATGTTAGCAGCCGATTATTTAGTAGATATTGGCCCAGGTCCAGGAGATGCTGGTGGTAAAGTAGTAGCCTTTGGTACACCAGAAGAAGTCATGAAGAATAAAAATAGTTTAACAGGAAAATATTTAACTGGAGAATATAAAATTGAAGTACCAAAAACTAGACGCAAAGGAAATGGAGAGTTCATTGAAATAAAAGGCGCTAAAGAAAATAATCTTAAAAATATAAATGTTAAAATACCTCTAGGTACACTTACTTTAGTAACTGGTGTATCAGGTTCAGGAAAAAGTACATTAGTTAATGAAATATTACTTAAAGCACTAAGAAGTAAAGTATATGGAACTTTAATTTTACCTGGTAAACATAAAGAAATAAAAGGTTTAGATAATATAGATAAAGTAGTAGATATATCACAAGATCCAATTGGACGTACTCCAAGAAGCAATCCAGCTACATATGTAGGTGTCTTTGATGACATAAGAGATTTATATGCTAGTATGAAAGAATCTAAAATGAAAGGTTACGATAAAGGAAGATTCTCATTTAATGTTAAAGGTGGAAGGTGTGAAGCATGCTGGGGTGATGGTGTTAAAAAAATTGAAATGCATTTCTTACCAGACGTTTATGTTCCATGTGATGTTTGTCATGGAACACGTTACAATACCGAAACCTTAGAAGTAAGATTTAAAGGTAAAAATATCGCGGAAGTATTAGACATGAGAGTTTCAGAAGCTATCGAATTTTTTGATAGTGTGCCTAAAATTAAGAGTAAATTACAAACTATGATTGATGTAGGTCTTTCATATATTAAATTAGGTCAATCAGCTCCAACCTTATCTGGTGGTGAAGCAGCTCGTGTAAAACTTGCCAAAGAACTTCAAAAAAAGCCAACTGGAAAAAGCATCTTTATATTAGATGAACCAACTACAGGTTTACACACAGATGATATTAAAAAATTACTTGTAATTTTACAAAGAATTGTTGATAATGGAGATACTGTAATAGTTATAGAACATAACTTAGATGTAATAAAATGTGCAGACTATATTATTGATTTAGGACCTAATGGTGGAGATGAAGGAGGTAAAATAATTGCAACTGGAACTCCAGAGGCCATAGCAAAAGTTAAAGAATCATATACAGGAGAGTACATTAAGAAGAAACTTTCTTGCTAAATAATATAAAAAATATTATAATGTTTATGGTGATAGTATGGAAATTTATAGTGAAAAACTAAGTCCTAAATACACAATAATTGAGTGGTTATTAACTTTATTAGTAAATGCAACCGCAATAGTACTTGCAACTAAAATTTTTAAAGGCTTTTATGTTGAATCATTTGTATATGCAATTATTACATCAATAGTTATAATGATTTTAAATAGATTATTAAAACCAACACTAAAATTATTAGCGTTACCTATAACAGTAATTTCTTTAGGAATTTTATATCCAATAGTTGATACTATAATTTTAAAAATAGCAAGTTTAATAATGGGAAAACATTTAATTGTTGAGGGTTGGGTAATTCCATTCTTCGTGTCAATTTTTATATCAATCGTAACAGTTATATTAGATGCATTAATAACTAAATCAATAATAAGAGGTGAAAAATGAATCCAGTATTAGTTAATTTCGGGAATTTTGAAATAAGATGGTATGCCGTATTTATATTAGTAGGTATGTTAGTAGCTTTATTAATAATTAAAAGTGAAACTAAAAGATTTAATATTAAACAAGACTTTATCTTTAATATGTTTTTTTGGACAATTATATTTGGGCTTATAGGGGCAAGATTATATTATGTAATGTTTAATTGGGACTATTATAGTCAAAATTTAGTTGAAATAGTCCAAATATGGAAAGGTGGACTTGCTATCCATGGCGGTATAATAGCGGGTTTACTTACCATAGTTTTATATACCAATAAATATAAACTAAGAACTATAAGATATTTAGATTTTATTGTAGTTGGACTTTCTATCGCACAATCAATAGGTAGATGGGGCAATTTCTTTAATAGTGAAGCCCATGGTGCAGCTACAACTCTAGAACACTTACAAGCCTTACATATTCCAAAATTTATTATTGATGGAATGAAAATAGAGGGTGTGTATTATACTCCAACATTCCTTTATGAATCTATTGCTTGTTTTATACTCTTTATAGTAATGCTAATTATAAGAAGAGGAAGATATCGTAAAGTTGGTACAGTTACTGCAGTTTATTTATTAGGCTATGGAATAATAAGATTTTTAATTGAAATAAGTCGTACTGATGCTTTAATGTTAGCAGGATTTAAAGTAGCCCAAATAGTATCAGTAATAATGGTAATTGTTGGGTTAGGCTTATTATTTGATAACTCTAAAAAAGGTAAATTCGAAGATTTATATAATGATACTAATAATATAGATAAATTAAGATTTTAAATTAATCAGTTTAATAACTGATTTTTTTAATTTTCTTGACCTAACAAGCAGTAATACTTTATAATTAAATTAATAATAGGTGATAATATGGAAAAAACAAAGAAATCATTAATACTTAGTATTTCACTTGCTTTAGTATTTATAATAACAATAGGACTTTCCTATGCCTATTTTAGTGCTAGATTAATTGGAGTAGAAAGGGCAAGCACCTTAACACTAGATGCAGGTAAAATGGAAATAGATTATTCAGAAAACTCTAATATAATTGAGCTTTATGGAATATATCCTAAGGAAGAAGCTTGGGCTAGTAAAACTATAACTTTAACTGGAACTAATACTACCATAGATTTGGATATGCATTATAAAATAGGATTTGAAATAGAAGAAAATACCTTT
>CACZRB010000044.1 GCA_902783555.1 uncultured Erysipelotrichaceae bacterium | reverse complement strand
TTTTTTTATTTATTTTTCACCCTCTATTATTTATATTAACGGTGAAATCATTATTTCCTTTTTTTATTTTGCATTTTGTGGATAACTTCCTCTATTTTGTTAATAACTACCTTAAATTATCTTTATAAATAACTAATTTATTAAATCTGCTTAATATTTTTTTGACTTTTATGTTTTTGGTATAAAACGATTTATAATTTTTATTAGTTATCAACATTTTAAAAAATATCAACAAAAAAATGAGCATAAGCTCACTATTTAACGTTAGTATAAATTGCAGTTACATCATCTATTTCATCTAACATATTATACAATTTATCATATGTTTCTTTAT
Organism: uncultured Erysipelotrichaceae bacterium; assembly: GCA_902783555.1. Classification (GTDB taxonomy): domain Bacteria; phylum Bacillota_I; class Bacilli_A; order RF39; family UBA660; genus CAG-533. The sequence goes on along the minus strand of CACZRB010000044.1, from coordinate 2,476 downwards.
CTTCACCCTCTAGAGTAATATACTCTTTAGGATACATTCCAACTTCATCATATTTATAATCTACATTAGGAATAATATTTTCTACTATATCTTTTACTCTATGAATATCACTAGGGTTACAGCTTATAGTAATAATACCATTATCATTTTCAAAATCTACAAGTTCAATTCCTTCATTTAGAATTGATTCAAATAATTCTTCTTCTTTGTTACTTTCAAAAGAAATAATTGCTAAATAATCATAATTATATGATACTGAATTAGTAACTCCTAAACTTTTATTAACTTTATTAAAAGCTGTTCTAACAAAACTAACAGTACGATTAACATTATCAGTTAAAGTTTTAATAATAAAAGTGGATGCTCCAGGACCAAAGCCTTCATAGATTACTTCTGAGTAATCTTCCCCACCTGCTCCTTTAGCTTTATCTATTGCACGATTAATAATATCACTTGGTACTTGTTCTTTTTTGGCTTTTTCAACTACTCTTTTTAAATTAATATTAGTATCAATTTCTGGAGTACCTTTTTTGGCTGCTAAATATATTTCTTTTGCATAAGTACTATATAATTTTGCTTTTGCAGCTCCAGTTTTTTGAATGCTTGCTTTTCTAACTTCATATGCTCTTCCCATATGTAACACCTCTTTGCTAGTAGTATTATATTAGTTTTTAAAATATTTTGCAACTATCTATAAATTTCTTAATATTTTTATCTTTTACATTTAAATTTCTTTTAATATTTAAAATACAATATTTTATATTATAAATATTAAATTCATTTATTTTGTTTTCCTTTAATACTTTCTCAACTATGTATATAACTAAATCTTTGTTATTTTTTATACGATATTTTCTTTTAAGATTATTTAGTAGTCTTTTATTTACTTTACGAACTATATGATCATAATATTTTTCATTTTTACCTTTAAAATAATAATCTATTCCATCTAAGTTTTTTAATACTTTTAATGTATCATAATAGCCTAAACGCATATTTTTTTCATTTGATTCTTTATTGAATAGAATTATTGATCCTAAAGATTTACGTGGACATATTTCAATTACTTTAGTATCTTTATTTAATTTATTTCTTTTAAATCCTATACCTTTTATTCTAATTGAATATATTGTATCACATCCATAGTCTTGTACTAAAGATAGAGGAACATTATTATAAAAACCACCATCAATATAGTAATTATTATCTATTATTGGTTTCATTTTAAAAACTGGCAAATAGCATGATGCCATAATATATTCTGGTACTTTACCTTTAGGAATATCATCTATAGTTAATTGTAATGGAGTTGGCTTTCCATCTAATTTAACAGTAATAAGAGCAAATTTAATTTTACTTTTTCTTAATTTATCTTCATCTATATTTTCTTTTAAAGCATTTAAGAAATCTGTTGTATCTATACCTTTATTATGAATTATTTTTTTAATATTTGTATATGTTGGCTTTATATCATTTTTGGTAAATCTTTTATGTTTAATATGATCTATAATGTCACTGTTTATCCCAAAGATATCAGTAGTAGTATTAAGCCATAAATTTACTAATTTATTAATATCTCCTTGAGCCATTAAAGCAGCATTAACTGAACCAATAGATGTACCAGCTATTATTTTAGGTTTTATTCCATTTTTACGAAGAGCTATATAAGCTCCAGCTTGATAAGCGCCTTTTGCGCCTCCACCTTCTAATGCAATACCAATCATATAAAATCACCAATATTCATTATACTTTATTATTATTTATTTGCAAAGAAAAAAAGACTAAATAGTCTTTAAATTATGATTGAATAAACTCTCCCTCTGCTTTTACTTTTGCTTTAAATGCTTTATTCATTGTATCTATTTGATCACTACCTGATTCTTGAAGCCATATTTTTAGTTCATATTCATCATTAGAATTTGGTGCTATTAATACATCTGATTTAAGTTCCATTTCAGTGCTATTAACTGATGCAAATGTTCCTTCTGCATTTTTAGTTGTATCAGTGCATGATGTACAAACTAATTTCCACTTGAAATACTCATTTTTTAATTCAGTTGGCAAGCTTATATCTGTTAGTAATAGTTTATAATTAATATTATAAGGATTATTACCACTTACTACTTTAAATGTTCCAACTGATGCATATTCATCTATTTGATCATTTGTTAGAGGTATTATATTACTTGCATTAATATATCCGTCATTTTCTGTTTGGATTTCAAATAAAAATTCTGATACTGCCGTTCCTTGTACAACTGTTGGTTTGTCATCTTTTATTTTTACTACTGCTAGAAAATATGCATATGAAAAACCTATTATTACTGGAATAATAATTGCACCTATTATTAATAAACGATAATATATACTTCTTTTCTCTTTATCTTCCATACTATTATAATACAATAATTTTTCTATTTTAACAAGTAGGTTTTGAAAGAAAGTTTTAGTATAAGTATTTTAATTCTTTCTATTT
>CACZRB010000043.1 GCA_902783555.1 uncultured Erysipelotrichaceae bacterium | reverse complement strand
CAATAATTGAAAAATTTCTAATATTTTCCTGTTTCATAACAACACCGAATTTATTATAACATGTATTTTTATTAAAGAAAAGAAATATCTTTAATTTTAAACATATATTTTTATAGGTGGAATAATGAAAAAAGCAGAAGAAAAATATATTAATATTCAATTAATTACTATTATATTTACATTTATTAGTATTATTTTTTCATTTATTCTAACATATAATCAAAAACTAGAAATTCAAAATAAAAAAACTTTATTCAATTCCACTCAAACATTTAAAATAGCAAAATATAATAGAACTTTAATTCTAATATTAAGTATTATTTTTTTATATGTAAATTATAAACTATATAAAATCTCAAAAAAAGAAGGAGAAAACCTTAAACCATACATATTACAAATATTTGCATCTGTATTAACTCTTACTGCAGCTATTACAACTTTATATGTAATTTTCTTATCTAAAAAAGGAGAAGTTTCAGATATTGAAAATCCAATTATATAATTTTTTTTTCAAAAAAACAAAAATCTTTTTTAAAATATCTTGCATATTTCAAAAAAACATGATATATTATTGAAGTCAAGAGATGGATCTTTAGCTCAGTTGGTTAGAGCATCCGGCTCATAACCGGGCGGTCGTAGGTTCGAGTCCTACAAGATCCACCATTTTATTTTGCAGGTATGGCGGAACTGGCAGACGCGCTAGACTTAGGATCTAGTGGATTAATCCGTGCAGGTTCAAGTCCTGTTACCTGCACCAAATAAAAAATAAACCCTTAATGGGTTTTATTTTTTTACAATAATATTATTTTTAGGTGCAAGCTCTCTTCTTATTTCACTTGCCCAAATATGAACATTACTAATTAAAGATACTGGTTCTTTATTATCAACATATTTAATATCATCTGGCATAACACTTTTACGTTCCTTATTTTTTACTGAATACTTATATTCTTTTTTAGGTTCACTAAAAAACTGCATATAATTTGGATTTTTCATATCTATTCCATACTCTATGACTCCTAAATCCTTGTCTGGTATAGAAATAAATTCTGATATTTGTAAATCTTTTTTAAAAATAACTATACTTTTACTCTTATTGTTTTTTACATTCATAAAAATTGGCACTATCTCATCTGATAAATATAAATATCCAATACTTTCATCACTATTAATATAAGATTTAATTATTAAATCACTATGAATTATATATTGATTAAATCTATATCCTAATGATGATATTACATTATCAATATCATAATTATTCTTTTTATTCCAATTACTAATTATATTATTAGCTTCCATTTCTAAATTATTTACTTTTTTCATATTTCATCCCATCCTTTTTATTTTTAATAGGCTCTCCTATTTTTGAAGCTAGAAAATCATCCATATTTTCTTCTACTAATGAAAGCATCTCATAAGGTAAACCTATTTTTTTAAATATTTCATCCTTCATCTGTTTTTTAGTATCATCTAACTCATTTTCATTAAATACAATTAATTTATCTATAATTGCATCATCAAAATATGTAGCGCTTTTAATATCTTCTAAATCTTCAGCAAGATGATTATATGACCAATTTAAATTTAAACTATGATATTCATCATCTTTAATTGTATAATAGAAACTTGGTTTACCACAATATTTAGTTAACACTTCACAAAAATCACTTAAAACTGCTAACTTTAATCCAGTACTTAATTTATATAATTCTTCTCCAACTGTAACTCTTAAAAATTCATCTTTACAATATTTAATACTAAATGTTACTTCATCTTTTTCATAATCACGATACGTACGATATTTAGATAATGATATTACATGATATTTTCCTGAAAGAATTCCTCCCCAAATACTGCCATAAAAACTAATTTTACCATAAAGCTCATTATTTAATTTAATTGCAATATTAGCACAATCTTCTACATTAGAATAAATTACTTTTTTCATAAAACCACCTGATAATTTAATTATAACAAGTTCATTAGTATAAAACAATAAATTTGAAACAAAATAAAAAATATGAAGATAGAAGAATTTAATGAAAATTTAATTAATTTTATTTCTAATAGTACGTGTAGTTTTACGTGCGTAAAATACATTAAAGAAATACTTATAAAAGAAAAATATACAGAACTATATGAAACAGATAATTGGCAAAATTTACCAAATAAATTTTTTGTAATAAGAAATGATGCAAGTATTATAGCCGTAGAATTACCAAATAAAAAAAATGATATATTTTCCATTATTACTAGTCATAGTGATACTCCATCTCTACTTTTAAAACCAAATGGGAATTATATTAAAGAAAACTATTTAAAATATAATATAATGCCATATGGTGGATTGTTAAATTATGGATGGCTTGATCATCCATTATCAATATCAGGTAGAATTATAACCTCAAAAAATAATAAATTAAAAACTAATATTATTGATTTTAAAAAGCCAATGCTAATAGTTCCAAGTGTAGCAATTCATCAAAAAACGGATTCTAACACTAACCTTGATTTAAATATGCATATTGATCTTCAGCCTATTATTTCCTTAAGTAAAAAGAAAGATACATGGAATAAAATTATTAAAAGTAAAGTAAAAGATAAAATTATTGATTATGATTTATTTGCTTATAATCCAGCAGTACCTCATATAATTGGAGAAAATAATGAACTACTAATTGCTCCTAGAATTGATAATTTAACTAGTGTTTATGCATCATTATATAGTTTTTTAAATAGTAAGTCTCCTAATATAAAAGTATTTTGTGCTTTTAATAATGAAGAAATAGGTTCACTTACTGAAGAAGGCGCTGATAGTAATTTTCTTTTGGATATTTTAAAGAAAATAGCATCTAAATTAGAAATTGATATTACATCTAGCCTTTCTAAATCTTTTATTATATCTTCTGATAATACTCATGCAATTCATCCTAATCATGCAGAATATGCTGATGATACTGGAGTAGCACATTTAAATGAAGGCTTTACTATTATTAAAGAAATAAATTCAACTACTAATGCAGTAAGTTCAAGCATTATTAAAAAAATATGTGATGATAATAATATTAAATATCAAGATGCTACTGCTAAAAATGATATTACAGGTGGTTCCACTCTTAGTAGCATCAGTTTAAGGCATGTAAGTGTATTATCTATAGATGTTGGTATTGGTCAGTTATCAATGCATTCTTCTATTGAAACATGTTCAATAAAAGATGTCTATGAATTATCTAAAATGATGATAGCTTTTTATAACGCCAATATAGAACGAAAAAATGATACTTTTTTAATTAATTAGTATCATTTTTTAATAATCTTTTAGTATATGCTGGCTTAATAATTTCACTATGGCTCCCTTTAAATGTTTGACCAATATATTCTTTCTCAAAACTATTTAAAACATCATTAATTTTTTTTATATTATCCATAGAAATATTACCTTTAAGTTTTTCATCTAACATTTCACTTGTAATAGCATAAAATCTATCTAAATCAAATCTTTCAATTATATGTAAAAACTCATGAGATGATTTTTGTACTAAAATAACCCCATTCCACTCATAGTATCCCCTATCTAAATCAAGAAAAGGAGAAACTGATCTAGGAATTATTAAATGATGAAATGATAAATCACTCATTCTTCTAAATTCATAACCCATAAAATCATATTTTAATTTCATTAACGAATACTTACGAATTAAGTTTTTAGTACTTTGTCTCATAGTTGCCCCCTGTACTATAATCATAGTATCAAAAATAATCTTTTTTAACAACAAATTTGACAAAAAATTGTAAAATAAAAAGATAAGCTATTACTTACCTTGTAACATATTTAATAAATCAATCTTAAAGATATCTTTTTCAGCATTAGCTTTACTAATCATAACTCCTTTATAAGTAGTAAGCTCAGCCATATGACCTTCTAATAAAATATCCGATGGTGTTATAGTATCTAGCATAACAACATTTTCAGACTTATAAACTATATAATGTAATTTAATATCACCATGCACCTGACTAAACATATGATCACTTGGAAGTTTTAACTCATAAGTCTCAGTTTTATCTTTTGAATTTTTACTTATTAGTTCACCTAAGAATTTACCACTTCTAAGTGAAGGATAATATTCAAAATTTAATTTCTTAAAAGCAAGCATATTATATTTTTTTAATGCTCTTTCAAGCTTTTTAAACTCATTTTCATTAATATAGTCTAAAATAAATCCTTTCATATTATATACCCCCTAATTCCTAATACGCTTAAATTATAGCACATTGAGGTATTATTGTCAAGTTAGTGTCTACTAGCTCTTCATAAGTGTGATAAAATCATATCACATTATATTTAGTAAAGTCAAGGGTTTATTTAAATAAATCCTCAATTGAATTTCCTTCTTTTGGCACACATTCTCCATCACCACGTTTTTCACCAGGTTTATATTCCTCACCAATAAGTGGACATGATGACTTAGTAATAGCATCTTTTAAATAACCACCAAAATATGTAACTAAAGCTACAGTCAAAACTGTAATCAATCCTATAATAATTACATATTCAACTAACGCCTGACCTTTTTTATTAATCTTCATATTAATCGCCTCTACTATATCTTTATAATATATTTTTTTTAAACTTTTGTCAATTATGTTATATAATTAATATTGATGAGATATGAAAATAATAATAGCCAAAACATTTTATCAAAAATTAATAGGTCTTATGGGGAAGCATAACATAAATTATGGAATGTTTTTTCCTAATGTAGCAAGCATTCATACTTTCTTTATGAGGGAAGCAATTGATATTATTGGGCTTAATAAAGATATGATAATTACCGAAATATACCCAAATATAACACCTAATCATACCCTATTTTTAAAAAAATCAATTCACACTTTAGAAGTCCCTAAAGGTTATTCTAAAAAATTTAAAATTGGTCAAAAAGTAAATATATAAATTTTTACTTTATTTTTTTTACAATATCTGTTAAACTAAACGTGTTAAAGAAAGGGGTTTATGTTATGAAACTACCAGATATTAAAATATTAGATGAATCACATAAAATATTAAGAACTATATCTAAAGAAGTAACTTTTCCCTTAGATAAAGAAACTAAGAAAATAATTAACGATTCTTTAGATTATCTTGAAATGAGTCAAATACCAGAATATTCTGAAAAATACGACCTAAGACCTGGAATGGGACTTTCATTTGTTCAACTTGGAATTCCTAAAAGAATATTTGTTATATCTGAAGAAATAGATGAAGGAAAATTTAACAGATATGTTGTTATTAATCCTAAAATAATTAGTAAAAGTGAAGAACTAATTTATGTAGGTGAAGGTGAAGGTTGTTTAAGTGTTAATCGTGAAGTTGAAGGAATTGTGCCAAGACATGCTAGAATTACTGTTGAAGCCTATGATGAAAATGGAGAGTTATTTGATATTAGAGTAAGAGAAGATATGGCAGTTGCTTTTCAACATGAAATTGACCATTTAAATGGAATATTATTTGTAGATAAGATAGACAAAAAAAATCCTTATAAAAATAAGGATTTAATGAGAGAGATTTAATTTAACTCTCTTTTTATTTTAAATTAATTGCAAAATCATCTTCTAAAGAAAATTCAACATTTTCATTTATCCATTCTTTACGAGGTTCTACAACATCTCCCATTAGAACATTTACTCTTTTGTTTGCAAGAACTGAATCTTCAATATTAACTCTTATTAAATTACGTCTTTCAGGATCCATTGTAGTTTCCCATAATGGTCCAGGATTCATCTCACCTAGTCCCTTATATCTTTGTAATTTATAATTACTCTTTTTATCAGTTATTTCTTTTAATTCTTCATTAGTCCAACAGTATTCATGAGTTTTACCATAATCAATTTTATATAAAGGTGGCATCGCTATATATAAGTGCCCCTGTTCTATAAGTTCTCTCATATATTTATAAAAGAAAGTTAATAATAAACACTGAATATGTGCACCATCATCATCAGCATCAGTCATAATAATAACTTTGTCATAATTAATATCTTTAACATCAAAATTATCACCATATCCAGCACCTATACAATTAATCATCGTGTTTATCTCTTCATTTTTAAATATATCTGCATCTGTTGCTTTTAATGTATTAATAATTTTACCTCTAAGTGGTAAGATTGCTTGAAATTTACGATCTCTTGCATTTTTAGCTGTTCCACCAGCTGAATTACCTTCTACAATAAATAACTCATTAATCTTTGGATTTCTTCCTTGAGGTGGAGTTAATTTACCAATAATATTACGTGCTTCATTTTTTTTACTTTTACCATTACGGGCTTCTTCTCTGGCTTTACGTGCTGCTTCTCTAGCTGTTTTACTTTTAACCATTTTTTCTAAAATATTAACAGATACTTCCCTATTTTCTTCTAAATAATACTTTAAAGCATCATAAACTACACCTTCAACTGCTGGTTTAGCTTCAGGAGTTCCTAATTTTCCCTTAGTTTGACCTTCAAATTGTAATAAAGATTCAGGTATTTTTAAATTAATTACAGCAGTAAGTCCTTCTCTTGCATCAGTACCTTCAAAATTTGTATCTTTATTCTTTAACATATTATTATTTCTAGCATATTCATTAAATGCTTTTGTAATTGCTGTTTTAAATCCAACTTCATGCGAACCACCATCAATAGTTTTAACATTATTAACAAACGAAATAATATTTTCATTATAAGAATCAGTATATTGCATAGCAACATCTACTTCAATATTATTTTTGGTTCCACTTATTGAAATAACCTTATGTAAAGGAGTTTTATCATCATTAATATATTCAACAAATGATATTAATCCATTATCATAATGATACGTTGTCTTTTTATTATCAATTACATCTTCTATCTCACAAGTTAGTTCTTTAAGTAAAAAAGCACTTTCTTGCATTCTTTCGCATATTGTTGTATAACTAAAACTTAAATTCTTAAATATTTCAGAATTAGGCATAAATGTAACAATTGTCCCAGTTTTATTTGTTGTCCCAATTTCTTTTAATGGAGAGGCAACTTTTCCGCCTTCTTTAAACTTGATTTGATGAATTTTACCATCTCTTAAAATGGTAACTTCCATCCAATCACTTAAAGCATTAACAACTGAAGCACCTACTCCATGTAATCCACCAGATACTTTATATCCTGCCGTTTCAAATTTACCACCAGCATGTAATATAGTATAAATAACTTCTGGCGTACTTTTTCCACTTTTATGCATACCAGTTGGAACTCCACGCCCATTATCTGCAACAGTTATACTACCATCCTTATTAATTCTTACTGTTATTTTATTACCATATCCATTAATTATTTCATCTACTGAATTATCAATGATTTCCCATACTAAATGATGAAGGCCTCTTTTATCAGTACTACCTATATACATACCAGGTCTTTTTCTTACTGCTTCTAATCCTTCTAATATTGTTATTGAATTTTCATCATACTTAACCATCAGTATCACCTTGTCTTATTGTACCAAATCAAATAAAAAAAGACAAATTTAATTGTCTTATATATGTAAAGTTAATGGCCTAAAACCTGTTTTTCTTCATCTTTTAATTTAGGTATTACAGTTGTTTCTTCCAATCCAACAGCTTTCATTAAGTTTTCTAAATCACTATCTGGAATTTCATCTTCTTTTTCTTCCTTTTTAGCTTTTAATTTAGCTAAACGATTTTTAAGTTCATCATTACTTAATTTAACTGGAGCTTTTTCTTCTTTAGCATCTTCTTCTATTTTAGATTCCTTTTCTACTTCAACTGCTTCTTCTTTAACCTCTAATTTTTGCTCTTCAATCTCTTGTCCTCTTCTTAATAAATAATCATCTAAATCTATTGGTCTAACCTTAGGCATTTCAATCGTTTTATTTTCTAAATCATCTACACTTTCTTCTCGAGTGTCTTTAGATAATTCATCATCTACTTGAGGAGTGCTTAGAAAGTCATCTTCATTTTTTTCTACTTCTTCTATTGGAGTAGCATCCTTTTCTAAATAAAAATCATTATCAAATACAGTTTTTATAGAATAATTTTCTTCTTTTTCGACTTCATTATTTTTATTTTCAAATACATCCTCATTATTAGAAACAGTTTCTTTATCTTCTCGTTTATCTTCATCATGCTCATTACTATCATTTTCTTTATTCATAAGAATACTATTAAACACTTGAGTTTCACTTAAAGACTTTGAAGTATCTACTTTATTAGTACTATTTTCATCTATAGAAATTTTATCCAATTTAGTATCGTCTTCTATTTCTTTAACTTTTTCTTTCTTCAAAGATTTTTTACGTGAAGCATCTTCTGCAGAGAACAATATTATCAATATTAATATTATAAAAAATAATGCAATCGCACCAAGTGCTATATACAAATATAACAGCGATTGTGAGTTTCCATATACTTGACTTAAAAACTTATCAAATTTATCCATAACAATATCAACTCCATTTTTATTCTAATAATAGTTTAACAAAAGATATTCAAAAAAGCAATATATAGATAATAAAAAGAAAAAGAAAGCCACTAACTTTTTAGGGCTTTCTATTATTTCTATGGCCAGTTACTATATACTTCTAAGAATTTATCTTGATTTAATGGGTCAGGATATCTGCCACTTTCAAATCCTTCCAATTTGGTATAACCTTTAATAACATTATTCCAATTACCAATTTCCCATTTTCCATTTAAATAGTATTTCCATTTAGTTTTTCTAGTATTTAGAGTAGTAGCTGAATCTGAATAAGCATCAACAAATGAACTTTCACATTCTTTTCCATCCTCATTACATACAAAACAATATTTAGTATCGGCCCCTTTATCAGTAGGTCTCAATGAATTTGTACACATATTCATTTTACTATAATCAAAATCTCTATTTTCACTATTAGCTTTAATTAATTGCATATCAGAAGTAGTTAAAGTTATTTCATATTCTAAAAACTCTCTAGTATAATCATTGTAAATATTTCCCTTAGCAAGATTTTGAGTATCAGAACTACTATCAACTTCTCCTAATAATTTAACCTTTGCATCAATTTTTTCATTGTTAGTTGTAGTAGATAAATTAGCAACTACATTATCTCCACTAAGTGATTTAATTCGTTCTTCAGTAGCTACACCCTTAGCATCTGACCAATTTGTATTTGGTCTATCATTTGGAGTTACATCTGTTAAAGATATAGTTCTATAAATATATTTAACACCTAAATCTGGATTTTCTGGATCTGGACAAACATCACAAACCCTACTAAACTCACCTTCCTGATTACAATATACACATTCACTACTAAACTTAGTAATATTATTTTCTTTTTTATAATTATCAATTATATTTTGAAGAGCCGATGTAGTATAATTATTCATTCTATTGCCAAGATTATTAGCATCAAAACTAGTTACATATGCTCCTTCATAAGCAGTTAATCTTACATTATAAACATATCCAACCATTAAACCATTTTCAATCATTTCAACTCTATCAGTTTGATAATTAATATCAGTAGTTTTATACTGTCCATCAGGAATAGTAGCATATGTTACTTTTTCTGGTCTAAAGTATACTGTACGAGTACAATTAGCTATATAGTTTTTAGTACTTGAGAACGTCTTTCCTGTTGAATAAGTGACATTTCCCCCACCACTATTAGAATAAGTACAACTAACCTCAGTAGAAGCGTTAGGCCAATATTTAACACCACTATCTGATATTTCCATTTTAACATTTTCAGTAATAACTTCACTTCTTTGTTGACCACCATATACCTTTTGAGTATAACTAAATGTCAAATCTGGCATTAAAGTATATTCCCAATAATTAGATAGATTATTTCTACTTTCACATTCAGATTTGTATTTTTCTAATAATTCACGATCAAGTTTAGCATCTTGATATAAAATATGTCCTGCATTTCGGAAATTCTTTTCTCTTTCAATCGCTCTTCGATAATCACGATCCCATTTATCAAAGTTAGTATGCATAGCTGCCGAAATTCCACCTACAATATGAGGTTGTCTAAAACAATTTGGACCTGGATTCATTGCATTAGCACATTCTTCTTTGCTTAATTCATTAAATACAAAGAATCTTCCACTTGTTGCTACTGCTGTACCAGGGAAATAAATATCATTTGTTTCACTAGTTAAAAGCATACAATAGTTATTTTCTGGGCTAATTCCTGGAATACTAGCACCATTTTTACCTGAAATAGCTTGATGTAAATAACTATAATTATAACTACCAACCGAGTATTCCTTAAAACCAGAATTTGTGTCATTCCACATTGTTGGTAAATCTTTATTTAATTCTGAACCATTTATATTATAAAAATATTTGTTATCCTCTTTTTGATTTATTCTAGCTAAAATTTTATCCATTGAAACTTGCCATACATATGAGTGAGTATAATCTACATATGATTCATTTTCACATGTTGGTAAACTAATATTTCTACCATCAGCAAGTGCATATTCTTTAGTTCCTAATTTTGTCCTTTCACCACATGCATTTTCTAAATTAACTATATCTTCTTCCATACATTCTTTTCTAAAAGCTTCACGTTCAGGTTCAGTTTCTATATCTTCTTTATCAATATCTTTACAACATCCTGCTTTGATATAGTTTTCTAAAGTAACTACACTACCTCCAACATAATATATTTTAGTATTACCACTTCTTTGAACACTACAAGAAGCTGGAAGAATTACTCTTACATATTTTGCACCATATTCAGGCTTACCATTAGATGATCCTATACTTGTTGCCATCAATCTTTGAGTACTTCCTCCAGTACCACGATTACATTTTGAAACTTCCGGCCAAGCAGTAGGCTCCCAGCCACCAAACCATGGTCTTTGACGCCAGTATTCTTCCTCGCCCCATTGTACACATTCTGTATATTTTTCCATTATAACTTCGCCATTTGAATCAATTGCGCATTCTTCTTCACCAGTTGATGGATCAGTCCACTTCCTACATCTTTCCCTTTGCTCTTCTTTAATACATTTTGGTCTATAATAAGGCCCTGCACAAGCACGATATTTTATTGACCAGTCATCACAACCTTCTCCAACTGGTCCACCACATTTATAAAAACGAATATCACTAGCTGGAACTTGTCCAAATGGGAAAATATAACTATAATCTAATTCTATATTAAGTTCAGTTGCTGTATAAACTGTACTTCCATTTCTTGTTATTTGAATTCTAAATTGATTTTTTGTATCTGCTAATAGATTTTTACCACGATCTTCTGGATAAATAGAACAACTATATCCAGTTTTATTTGTTTTACAAGAATTTACCACTATTGAAGCAGTTAAATTTCGCCAATTATTCTTTGGTGATGGATCAATTAATTCTTTCATTTTAATTACACCAGGACCAGCTACTTTAAATTTATAAATTCCATTTGCAATATCATCTTCATTATGTTCAGTATTATCTGCAACAAAATAAAAATTAGCATATTCACTAGCACTATACTTTAAAAATCTTGGATCATATCCAGCTACACCTAACTGAGCTTCACATCCAACTGAACCACTCATTCCAGCTGTTACAACGCCAGCGCAATAAGCTAAACCAGAACCAGTACCATTTTTAAAATCTTGTACTAATTGCATCCATTCACTATCACCGCCGCCGCCAGCAGCTAAAAAGTACCTATAAGCACCAATATAAGCTCTTTCTTGGGAATCATTCCAATCTAGTTTTTGCGGTCCTTCAACTGCAGCAGGAGCTGGAATTCCAGGGTCAACGCAGAACGCAGTTTCTGCTCCTTCAACATTAAAGTACAAACCATCTATATTATGTTCATCTATATAATATCCTGCAGCTTTAGCATTTAATGGAATTATAAAAGTGAGTGTTAATAATAAAATATACAGCCTTTTCATTATAATGCTCTCCTTTTTTTAGAAATAATAACATATACTACTATACCAACTACTACTACTGAACCACCAATTGCAATATATAAAATATTGTTATTATTATTTGATTTACTACTATCTCTTTCTGTTACTTCTTGATCATGTATTACCGTAGTTGTTTTAGTATTTGCTGATGGTTTAATAAATTTTTTAACCTCAGCTTCAAAATCTTTACCATCCATATTTAAATCTTTATCAATAAACTCTTGGCATAAAGAAACAGTTGGATTCTCTTTACATATTGGATTTTCTGAATAAGGATTAAATTTTGGAGCACGATAATAAATTGTTCTGAATCTTTCAAAATCACAACTCTCATCATTGCTAACAACACGGAAACGATAATCATTAAATATACTAATATCACCTATTTTAAATGTATAAGAACCATTATTAGTCATTGAATAATCAATTACAGTTTCATCACTATATTCTTCACCAGGAACTACAGCATTAGGATCACTTGGATCATATTCACCAGTATAAGTAACTTTAGCACGAATAATAGCAATATCCTTTGTTATCCCACTAATGGTTACATTTAATGTTCTTTGAACCTCTTCCATAGTTTCATCTGTATATTCATTTTTTACTCGATCATACTTTTTAACAGTTACAGTTTCGCTTTTTGCTTCATGATTAATTTTTACACTATTGGCATCTTTTTGCATTTTTGAAAGCTTACTTGAATCACACTTATCTGCATAAACATTCATAATACATAAAAAACTTAATAATAAAATACTTAATATTTTTTTCATAATTCTCACCTTACTCTATAAAATAAGTATAGCATATTTAATAATAATTTCAAATATTAAATCATTATTTTTTAAACAAAAAGAAAGCTTTAATTAAGCTTTCTATTTAACTGTTTCAATAATTGCATCAACTTTATTTACAACATCAACATTATCACTATTTCCTAGTACACTATACGTATCTGTTTTTGTTGTTACTTTAACGCTTACCTTAGGTGGTGCTTCATAAATATCATAAAATTTAATATTATATGTTTTATTAATATTAACTGTTTCAGAGAATCTTCTTGCAAAATCTTCAACAAATTTTTCTTTTATAATTCGAAGTTCTCCATATTTACGATAATGTGCCCAATCAATAGCGTCTGTTAATGCTGCTTCAGTTACTTCTTTTATTAAATAATAATCTTGTTCATTAGTAGTTGTATAGTTTTGTAAAAGCATCATTACTACTAAAACTCCTAATCCTAAAATTATTAACCAATATCCCCATAAACTCTCTTTCATCTATATCACCTCTTATGGCCAATTATAATATTTTTTTAAATAAGCATCAGGATTTAATGGATCAGGATATTTTCCATCTTCAAAGCCCTCTAAAGTCTTATAATTTTTGACAATTGAAGTCCAATTACCAAATTCCCATTTTCCATCAATATAATACTTCCATTTTTCTTTTCTTGTAATTGCGGTAGTACTTTTTTCTGCAAATGCATCAACAAAGGAGCTTTCACATTCTTTACCATCCTCATTACATACATAACAATACTTAGCATCAACTGATTTATTTGTTACCTTACCACCAGTTCCACAAGCTACTAAAGTATCAAAGTCAAAATCATTACTTTCAGTATTTTTCTTTATCATTTGCATATCTTTAGAAGTTAAATTAAATTCATATTCAAGATATTCTCTAGTTGAATCATCATAAATATTTCCCTGTGCTAATTTTTCAGTTTTATTATTAATTTCAATATCATTTAAAACACTAACTTTAACCTTTTTATTATCATCTATATTAGAAAGAACATTTTCACCACTTAAAGATTGTATTCTTGCTTCAGCTGAAGTTCCCTTAGGATCAGCCCAGTTTGAATTAACTCTATTATTTGGCGTTACATCAGATAATGAAATAGTTCGGTAAACATATGAAGGACTTAAATCATAATCATCAGGACAGACATCACATTGCCTTTTAAATTCTCCTTCTTGGTTACAATATACACATTCACTAGATAATTCTTCTAAATCATTATCGTTTTTATATTTCTCTAATGTTTTTTGGATATTAGAAGAATTATTAAGTCCTAAATGTCCTACATTATCTATAACAAACCAAGTACTATATGCTCCTTCATATGTAGTTAATCTTACATTATATACATAACCTATTTTCAATCCATTTTCCATCATATAAATAGGCCCAGTTTGATATTTTTCTTCAGCTACTATATATTTCCCACTAGGTAGGGTTGCATATGTAACTTGTTTAGGTTTGTAATAAATAGTCTCTTCATATCCTACAGAATAGTTCTCTGTACTATCAAACGTCTTAGTAAGATTAACATTACCATATCTTATATTATATGATTTATCATTTCTAGTTCCTTTTTCACTACCTTCTATTACTTTAGCTTCAGTAGATACCTTTGGCCAATATTTAACAGCCTCATGAGAAACTTCCATAGGTACAAGTTCTTTAATTTCATCAGTTCTCTGTGTACCACCATAAACTTTTTGCTTATAATTAAAATCTAATGTAGGACTTAAATTATATGTCCAATAGTTTTTAATATTATTTCTCTCTTCACATTCAGTTTTATATTTTTCTAATGTTTCACGATAATTCTTAGCCTTTTCGTATAAAGCTTTATCTGAATCATTTCCACTTGATTGCCATGAATTATAAGTATTTACTTCTTCTTCAATAGCAGCTGTATAATCATTATTCCATTTATTAAAATTAGTATGCATCATTGTATTAATTTGACCTATAATATAAGGTTGTCTAAAACAATTTGGACTAGGATTTATTGAATTTTTACATTCTTCATTATCCAATTCATTAAAGACAAAGAACCTTCCACTTGTTGCTACTGCAGTTCCCGGAAAATATAATCTATTTTCTTCACTCGTAAATAACATACAATAATTATTTTCATTACTAATTGCTGATAATGTTGTATTATCTTTTCCCGTAACACTTGATGTTAAATATGATTTATCAGTATTATTAGCAATAGATTTATTATCATAAATACCAGCTAAATTATTAGAATAAGCTCCACTTTCCATTCGATTTAATCGATCCATTACCTTAGTAAGTGGAATTTGCCAGATTTTAGATTCCGTATATCCTACGTAATTATCTCCACCACTCATAACATTTTCACAAGTAGTAGTTACTACAGTATTACCATCAGTACCTGCAATAGTATTTACGCTTTTACCTAAAACATCTTTAGTTCCACATTCATTTTGGAAAAATACTAAATCTTCTTCCATACAATAATTCTTATATTCCATAATAGCATCTTCTTGTTTTAAAAGATTTGGATTTAAATCACAACATCCAGCTTTTAAATATTCAAGTTCAGTAACTTCTTTTCCATTTAATTTATAAATTGGAGTTTTATCTCTAACTTCATATTCACATGCTGATGGAACAGTAGCACTAGCTGTAATTGTACTTGTTAAAGTTTTATCTTTATCCATAATAATAAATCTTTGAGTAGGATTTTCATACCAACCACGGCAAACTCCACTATTGCCTGAACATTTAACCATCATAAGTGCAGATGTATCATATGGGACATGATATGTATATGAAATAGTAGCATTAACAACTGTATCTTTAGTTATTAAATTATTATTTTCAATAACAATATCTTGAGTACCAGAACCGTTTAATAAATTATTGCTATCACCCACTAATTTACACGTAAATCCCAAAGCTCTACTAGCACCATCAATATCACATCTATCAACTTTAATATAACTCATATTTTTTTGACTTGGATATTTATTAAATAGTGCAAGCATATTATTATAACCAGTACCACTAATTTTAAACGTTAACTTTTGAGAATATTGTTTTGATGAATCATAAGTAGTTGGCAAAACAGATGTATCTAATGTTAATTTAAAACTAAAATCATTTGCCATTAATAAATCTTTATCTACATCACTTAAAACACTTTGACAAACACTATTTGCATTTCCTGTAACATAAAGCGCAGCACAATACATTTTTTGTAGTTCACGTTGATCTCCGCTTAAACTATTATTTGTTAAAGTATTACCAACATTTGCAAAACTACTTCCTAATTCAGTATAACCACCGCCTAATTGACTACCAGAATTTCGAATATATAAACGCATAGCATCATTGGCTAAAGTTTGAAGAGTTGGTGTTGCTCCATCTAATAAGTATATACGATAAATCGCAGCAATAGCCTTATGTAATCTACTACCATTTATATTAATAGAAGTCCCTCTATCTACATATATAGGAGATTGATTTTCTGCATCAATGCAAAATGTAGGTCCACTTATTCCTGGAACACTATAAACCCTTTGAGTAATATCCCAACCAGAAGGATCATTTACTACATTGTAATCTAAGACCCTATATCCTATATCACAATAGCCATCACTTTCATAACTTCCATTGCATTCTCTAGGCTCAGCCCATACCACTATTGGTGCAAATAATAAAAGCATAATATATATAATTATTTTATTATTCATTTTAATGCACCTCTTCTTCTAGAAATAACTAAATATGTTAAAATTCCTATTAATAAAGCTATACCAGGAATAACAAAATAAATTACTCTTGAATTATTATTTACATTCTTACGTTCAGCACTATTATCATCAATTATACTACTACTTTTTTTATTATTTTTATAGTTTTCAACCATTTCAAATAAAGCATCCTCAGTTACTCCAACATCTTTAGTTATATATTCTTGACATACTGGAACATCAGGATTATCAATACATACTTGAAAATCAGCATATTTATTTCTTTTAGGTTTTACAAAACTAATAGTTTTAATTAAAGTTTTATCACATGAATCTACATTAGAATAAATTTTAAAAGTATAAGTAATTATATCTTTAATATTATCTGTTTCAAAAGTTATATTACCATTATCATGATAGGTTCTAATATTATCATTAACACTATTAGATTCTTCAACAAGTAATTCTTTAGTTAAATTATAAATTGTCACTCTTATTGTTTTTTTAATTATATTTGGTTCTTTACTTGTCTTAAATTCATTATCACCATCAAAATTAACATTTTGCTTTGTTTCAACTATTTCATAATTTACTTTTATATTATTTGCTTTATTTTGTAAATCATTTAAAACTGAACCAGTACAACTAGCAGCTAAAACATTAGTTGATAAAAAGAAAAAGGCAAAAATACTTATTATTATATTTAATATTTTCTTCATATCTCTCTCCTATCATTCAAAATAATTATAACATAATATATAAGTTTTTCAAACAAAATGTATTTAAATATGATAAAATTATATATGGTGATACTAATGGAAAAAAAGAAAGAAAAAAAGCAAAATATTTTTATCAAAATTTTCACTATTTTATTATTAATTGGCTTTGCCCTTCTTTTATATAGTCACTTTATTGGAACAAAAGGATTAATAATTAGAGAATATGCCATTGTGAATAATAAGATTCCTGAAAGTTTTAATGGATTCAAAATTATTCACTTTACTGATTTACACTATGGAACAACAATTAACAAAAAAGAAATGACTAATTTAGTAAATAAGATTAATGAATTAAAACCTGATATTGTCGTATTTACTGGTGATTTACTTGATAAACATGTATTTTTAAATGATAAACAAATTGAGGATTTAGCTAACGGATTAAATTCTATTGAAGCGAATATTGATAAATATATTATTAGTGGCAATCATGATATAAATAAAGGATATGAAAAAGTTTTAGAAAAAATAGATTTTAAAAATCTAGATAATAAAAATGAACTTATATATTATAAAGGAAATATTCCAATAGCTTTAATAGGTTTAGCAGATTACTTAGAATTTGGTATTAAAGTTGACGAAGCATTTAATTATGAAAAGAATGAAGAAGATGATTTTTATACAATTCTACTTACTCATGAACCAGATGTAGTTGATGAAATTAAAGATTATAATTATAATTTAGTACTATCTGGTCACTCCCATAATGGTCAAGTAAGACTTCCTTTTATTGGAAAAATATATACTCCAATTGGAAGTAAAAAATATTATGATGAAAAATATGAATTAACTAATGCTACTATGTATATTTCTGGTGGTCTTGGTACAAGCGCGGCTCCTTTTAGATTTTTAGTAAAACCATCTTTTAATTTTTATAGATTATACACTAATTAACAAGAAAAAACTCCTTTCATATAATATTAAGAAAGGAGTTTTTATGTACAATAATAATTATAAAATGCCAAATTATAATCAAGATAGACAATTTCTATTTCCATTTCTTTTAGGTGGTCTTGGTGGTGCTGCTCTAACTAGTGTTACTAGGCCAAGACCTGTTTTTGTAAATAGTCCAATGCCTTATTATCCATATCATCAAAATCCTAGTTATGGTTATAACTACTATGGAGGATATAATTATAATCCATATCCATATTATAGATAAGCATTTACCAGTGCTTTTTCTTTTAATATAAAACCAATTAATATCATATAAGATAATATAGATGATCCCCCATAACTTAGAAATGGCAAAGTTATTCCTATAATGGGAAAAAGTCCAAGATTCATTAAAATATTAGTAGCATACTGAAATAATAAAATAACTAGTACAGAATTTAAAATATACTTATCACTTTTTAATTTTCCTAAAAATAAGAATAATAAATTATATAAAAATAAAAATAATATAAGACCTAAAATTCCAAAATTACTAATTAATAATGATAAAGCAAAATCTGTTGAACTTTCTGGAAAATATACTTTTTCCCTTAAACCAAACAATCCTGAATTAGAAGTACTCTTTAATGCCTCTCCTATTTGATAACCGCTACCATTTATAAAATACGTTATTCTATCCATACGATAAAAAAAACTAGTCCCAAATATATTAATAAATAAATCTTGATAGCAATAATACAATACTAAAAAAATGGTTAAACAAATAGTAATTATAAGAGTACTAATAATATAATACCATTTATTTAATTTCTTCAAAACCAAATACACTAGCCAAATAATTAGATATATTAAAACTGCCCCAGTATCAGGTTCTAAAAAAGTTAATACACTTGGAATCAAAACGATTATTCCGGTAAAAAGAATATATTTAAAATCACTTAATTTATATTCTAGAGTAATTTTTCTTAAATACAAAATTAAAAATATTTTCATAAATTCACTTGGTTGAAAGCTAAATGGGCCAATTTTAATCCAAATTCTAGCTCCATTTATATAACTTCCCATTAATAAAGTTAAAAATAATAAAATAGAACCAAATAAATATAAATAATTGCTATATTTAATAATAAATTGTAAATTCATTTTAGAAATTAAATATATAGTTAAAAAACCTAATATAAACCATATTAATTGTTTAATAAAAAAACTATTATTAACAATTCCATAATAATTGTTAGCAACACTTATAAACATTAAAATTAATAATATAAGAATAATTATTTTCTTTTTCATATTTATATTTTAAGCACATATTCATATATTATACTAATGGAGGGAAAATGAAATTACCAGAAATATTTAAAAACAAAATTGATGATAATATAAATAATAATGAAAGATTATTTATGGGAGAATTTGAAAAAGATAAGCAAAATATATTTGATAAATTACCAGTCAAAGTAAAACTAATTACTAATAAAGGAGAAGTAACATGCACTATAGTAGGAAAAACTAAAAATTACATAATTGCTAAAAATGGCAACGTTATTTATATTAACGATATTAAAGAAATAAAAAGAGCCTAAGCTCTTTTTATTATTTATTATCTATTTTTTCAATTTTTAATGTATAACCTAGTGGCTCTAAAATTCTAATTAATGTATTTATTTGTGGAGATACTACTTGATTTTCAATTTTAGCAATAGTTTCTCTAATTACACCTGACATTTCGCCCATTTCTCTTTGAGACAAATTATTGTCTTTTCTTATTTTAATAAAATCACAAATTAAATCAAACTCCAACGAACTAAGTAACATTTTTTTATTTATACTTTTAACCATATACAAATTAATTATACCCTTTTAAATAAAATAATATAATTTTTAAGCGTATAATTATCCTCCTAAATTAATAGTATCATAAACCAAAATAGTTAAGCAATTATTTTCTTTAATCTAATTTAACACTAACTAATTTAGATACACCAGATTCTTGCATAGTAATACCATATAAGTTGTTAGTATATTCCATAGTTCTTTTTTTATGTGTAATAATAATAAATTGTGTATTAGTATTAAGTTCATTTAGATATTTACCAAACATATCAACGTTTACTTCATCAAGGGCAGCTTCTACTTCATCAAATATGCAAAAAGGTACTGTTCGAATATTTAATACAGCAAATAATAACGCAATTGCAGTTAAAGTAGACTCTCCACCTGATAATAATTTAGTTGATTTAATATCCTTACCTGGAGGTGTTGCTTTTATTTCTAATCCTGTATTTAAAATATCTTTAGGATCAGTTAATACTAGTGAAGCCTCACCGCCCCTAAATAACTTTTTAAATACTTTTCCAAATTCAGTATTTAAACTATCAAAGGTATTTCTTAATTTATCAATCATAGTATCGTCTAATTCATTAATAATAGCAAGTAAATCACTAATACTTTGAGTTAAATCTTCTTTTTGAGTTGTTAAAAAAGTATATCTTTCATTAACTCTTTCAAACTCTGCAATAGATCCTATATTGACATCGCCTAATGCTTTAATATCTCGTTTTAGGTTATTAACAATATTTCTTACCTTTTCTAATGGCTCATCTATTTCATAGCTACTAGCTTTTTCATAAGTCATACCATATTCTTCATTTAACCTTAATAAATAACTATCCAACTTCATTTCTTCTTTACTAATTGATAGTTCTAATTCTTTTTGGATACCTAATAATTTATTATATTCACTATTCATTTTGCGATTTTGAAGTTCTAATTCGTTAATTTCACTTTGTAAATCATGTTTATCATTTTTAAGTTCATTTAAAGATATTTCAAGGCTTTCTTTTTCATTACTAACTTTATAAAACTTATTTAAAATTTCTTCTAATTTTTTATCAATAGAATTTTCAAGTAATCCTTTAGTACCATTTATTTCATTTTTTAAATTATCATGATTTTTCTTTAAAGTATTTAGTTCATTATTTTCACGAATAATTAACTCTTTATTTAATTTAACTTCATTATTTAAAACAAATACTTTATTTTCTAAAATTTTTAAATTTTCATCAACTTCATTAATCTTTTCTTCTTTTAATTTAATATCTTTTGTTTTATCTTTTAGAAGTTTAATTTTATTTTCTAAATCAAATTTTTGATTAATTATACCAGTTCCATACCTAGATTTACCACCAGTAATACTTCCACCTGGAGCAATTAAATCTCCTTCTAAAGTAACAATTTTATATGTATTATTAATCATTTTAGAAATTCTGTTAGCATTAACTAAATTATCTACTATAATAGTATTTCCTAAAGCATTAAGTATTACATTTCGATATGTATTATCAAATTTAACTAAAGTATCAGCCATTCCTAAAAAAGCCTCATCACTTTGGATTTTACTTAAAGTAGTACTATCTATTCCTCTAGGTTTAATGATATTTAGTGGATAGAAAGTAACTCTACCTATTCCATTTTGTTTTAAATAACTAATTGCATCTTTAGCATTATTTTCATTATCAACTACTACCACATTAGATACAGAACCTAAAGCAATATCAATTGCTGTTCCATACTTTTCTTCTGTTTCAATAAGTTTACCTAAAGTATTATGAATTCCCTTTAATCTGGTATTATTTAATACTGACTTTACTGCAAACGGAAGCTTACTATCATTATCAATAGCTTCTTTTAAAACATCAATTTCATTTTTTAAAATAGTTTCTTCTTTATTTAAATTAGCAAGATTTGTAAGTAGTGAACTTTTTATTAATGATTCTTTTTTATATTCATTAGTAGTATTAATATATTCTGCTTCCTTTAAAGATAAGTTTTTCTCATCAGCAATTATTCTATCTTCTAGTGACTTAATATCATTTTTTACTTTTAATTCACTTTCTTTTAAATTTAATAAATTATTTTGTAATTTAGAATCTTCTACTTTATACTTTTGTCTTTCAGTCATTATTTGCTTTTCACTTTGTAAATCAGATAATTCAGATGTTATTTTAAATAATTTATCAGATTTAGCATTTATACTATCATCTAACTTTATTAATTTTAATTTTAAATTATCTATTTTTGATGAATCAATTAAATTAGTATTACTAGATTTTAATAAATCTTCATTTACTTTATCTAACTCTTCTTTATGATTAGAAAAACTTTCATTAACTATCTTTATATCATGAGCTAATAATCCAATCTCATTTTTTTCTAATTCATTTTTCAAATTAACATATTTTGTTGCAATTTCACTTTGCTCTTTCAATGGTTCTAAATTAACTGAAAGTTCATCTATAATTAAGTTTACTTTACTTAAATTATCATTAGCTTTATCAAGTTTCCTTAATGATTCATCTTTACGCTTTTTATATTTTAGTACACCTGCTGCTTCTTCTAAAATACTTCTTTTCTCTTCTGGTTTACCATTTACTATTTCACCAATTTTACCTTGAGAAATAATTGATAATGAATTAACCGAAGAACCAGAATCAATAAATAAATTCGTAATATCTTTAAGTCTTACATTATCATTATTAATATAATATTCATTTTCTCCAGTTGAATATACTACTCTTTTTATTTCAACTTCAACTAAATCAGTATTCAAATAATGATCTGAATTATCAAAAGTAAGGCTTACCCAACACCTTGTTAATGGACTTCTAGATTTAGAACCAGCAAAAATAACATCCGAAGAAGTATTTCCTCCTCGAATGTCTTTTAAAGACTGCTCACCTAATACCCATTTTATTGCATCTACAATATTACTTTTCCCAGAACCATTAGGACCTACTATACCAGTAATTCCATCTTTTATATCAATGGTTACCTTATCTGCAAAACTTTTGAAACCATGAATACTTATTTTTAATAATTTCATTACTTTACACCTGCACTTAATTCAATTGCTTTTTTAGCAGCATCTTGTTCTGCTGCTTTTTTACTTTTACCTTTACCTTTAGCAAATACTATATTATCTACTAGTACTTCTACTTCAAATGATTTATTATGATCTGGCCCAGATTCACTAACAACACGATATTCAACACTTCTTCTATCAGTTTGAACAAGTTCTTGTAAATATGATTTATAATCACTTAAAAAAATCGTATTATTATTTATAAATGGAAGCGCTATATCCATAATAAATTCTCTGGCTTTAGATAAACCATTATTTAGATAAATAACTGCTATAACTGCTTCAAATACATCAGCTGTAATGGTAGCATTAATTACCATTCCTTCTCCTACTTTAATATATTTTTTTAAATTAATGGTATCTGCATAGGCATCCAATGCTTCTTCACAGACATAACGACTTCTTCTTTTAGTCATTTCGCCTTCTTTTAATTCTGAATTTTTATAATAATATTCACTCATTACTAATTCTAATACTGCATCACCTAAATATTCTAATCTTTCATAATCAGATGCATGATGTTCATTAGCATAAGATGAATGAGTTAGTGCTATTTTTAATAAAGGATTATCACTATTAATTCCATACTTTGTTAAATCCATTTTTATCACCTTGCCTAGTATTCATTATAACTTAATAAATTATTTATTTCCAGTTTTTTTAAAGTATTTACATAAATAGAACTATTCTTCTTTTATCTTATATGATATGATATCATTTATATGAAGAAAAAATGGAAAGAACAATTTTATTTATTTTTTAAAAACAATATAGAGCGATAAATTATTTTATGGCTCTTTTTTTGCAAATTTTTAAAATTACAAATTATGAAGGAGATTAATAAAATGACAAATAATAATAATATTCTAAATTACAAAGATATTACACATAAGCTATTAAACAATAAAATAAAAAATGATAATAAAATTATTATTGCAAAAAAATACAAAGACTTTAATGGAGTAATTCATCCAATAAAAGGCAACGAAAAATTTATATATAATCCTTCTGTAGCGGAGATAAATACTGCAATTTTTCTCAAAGAAAATTTAGGTGGAAAATTAATTATGATTCCAAGAATAGGTGCAATAAAAGGTAATAAAGAAAAGATATCAATAAATACACCTGATTATATTTTTAGAAATGAAAGATGGGATTTAAAAAATGTTAAAGGTACTGGGAAATGGTGTATAGATGGTAGCATTTCAAATTGTAAATATCAAAGCCGTAATTTTATTATAGATATAAGTAATAGTGAGTTAAGCTATAAAGTAGCTGATGAGCAAATTAATAATATTTATCTAAGTAAACATAGATTATGGTTGAATAAAATAATTCTAATAAAAAATTCTAATATATTAAAAATTTATCAAAGAAAAAATGAAGAATTTGCAGAACCTAAGGGTTCATGAATTCTTCATCTGAAATAATTATATTATAATTATAAATACTTGTCAATTTTTTAAGTGTATAGTAAAGAAAAAAGCTATTTCAAGTAGCTGATATGTTAACTTTTATTGATAAATACGATTATAAATATTAAAATAAATTAACATTTTCAAATGGAGAAAAATACTTTTTTAATGACTTTAAATTTAGAAAAATTA
Organism: uncultured Erysipelotrichaceae bacterium; assembly: GCA_902783555.1. Lineage (GTDB taxonomy): Bacteria > Bacillota_I > Bacilli_A > RF39 > UBA660 > CAG-533. Next base: position 2,084 of record CACZRB010000043.1, on the reverse strand, counting down.
TTAGGGAAATAAATAAGAAAAGATTATAACCATTAAAAAAACAACTATAAAGTTGCTCTTTTAAGCGGCGCTTGGCACCAACACGGGTTTGTTCCTGTCTAAACTCCTGGTTTAGGGGACCAATGTAATATAATATATACATTACAATCACATTATACAAAAACTAACTGCATAAGTAAATAATTTTTCTCACTATTAAATGATTTTTTACGCAATAAAAAAACATATTGCATTTTTACTATTTTACAATATGTTAATATTTTTATGGTTATGGTATCACTATTTCATATGGATTATTTACTGTTCCTGGGGCATCTTCACTAGATGTGTTATATGTTGCTTGTACGTTGTAGTTGAGACTAATTGCGGGGCGCAGATCGCCGCCAGTAGTACGCACGCTGGTGCCGAACAAGTTGCCTGTCGAATACACGTACCAAACGTTAGCGAGCTGACTAATATTATTGAACCCCAACGGCGACATTGTCCAATAATATGAACCAGTATATAAGTAATATGAATTATTTTCTGTTCTACCTTTTCCACCAGCATAGGCGGCTTCGTCTGCTGTTAGCAAACCTATTTTATAATATTTATACTCTGTTGGATTTGTTTCGGATATTGCCGATTTTAACATCCCATTTCCATTTGTATTATTACTATCTGTATTGGAATATGCTGTATATCTTGATGTATTTTTGATTGTTTCACTTACTCCATTTTCAGTACTTGCATCTGGACATACTAAACTTGGTGTTTTTGGATTATTTAAATATACTCTTCTTAAAGGCATAAAGTAAGTAGAAGCAGTTCCATATCCGTCACCATCTCCACTACCTACTGATTTATCACCGCACCAGATAACATCTGCAAGTAAATCAGTATAATTTGTAGTATTAGCGGTATCAAATGTGTTATCATACCATGTTTTTAAATTTATTAGGATTGTACTATCATTTATATTATCTTGAGCTCCGGTATTATTATCTGTAAATAATTCTGTTGAATCTGGTTTTCCATACATGAATCCTACACCTGATGCTATTTGATATAAATTACCTGTCCCTCCCACATCTTTAGTATATTTTAAACTATCTGCATTAAAAGTACTTGTATCTGCCGCATTAGTTGTACAATCTGTTCCATTATTATTCCATAAGAACAACTTTATATTACCATTACCATCTACTCTTACAATCTTCCAACATTTATTTGCAAATGTTACATAATTATTTTGAACATTACCCCTAAAATAATAACTATTACCAGCAGTACTAGTATAATCATCTGGAGTATATGAAAGTAGTGCTTCGGTTGATAAGTTTATTTCTTGAGCTGGTTTTGTTAAAGTATGCTTTAATGGATTATTTTCTTTTATTAATCCTAAAAGTGTTGTATTACTTGCATTTAACCAATTACCTGGATTCTTAGCAAAATCTATATGACATTTAGTATCCGTTTCAGTAAAATTACTTACTGTAAGAAGCCACTGTGTACCATCCCAAGCAGCTGAACCAGTTGCGCCATTATTACATTCTACTATTGGTGTATAATCTTCAGATGTTGGAAAAGCATTATTTTTAACTCCATTTATATAACTTATAACTGTTAAATCATCTTCTGGATATTCTTCTGTTATTTGATTTTTATATACTAATGTATTATATGCAAAACCAGCATTTACTCCTAGTTTTATATAATATGTAGTATCTGTATCATTAGTTATTATTAATCTTATTATTTTCGTAGATGTTTTACCAATAGTATCTTTGACACTATCTATTGTTTTAGAAGAATACTCTACTTTAAAGTTTTCTGGTTTAGTAGTTGTTTCTGTGCATGAACTATCTGTACATACTTCATATGTTAGTTCATATTTAGTATCTAGGTTATTATTAGATATTAAAAATACATTCTTTTTAGTTATTTTATTATTAGTTGCTTCTATTATACTAGTAGTATTACCATCTATTGCAGTACTATAAGAAAGATTTCCTACCTTAATATTAGCTGCATTTTTATTAGTAGTTCGTGTAAAAGCACTAAATGTAATATTTAATACTATACAAAATAAAGCAATAACAGAT
>CACZRB010000042.1 GCA_902783555.1 uncultured Erysipelotrichaceae bacterium | reverse complement strand
GTAATATCTTTAAGCATTTGTAATTTATCTTTTTCAAGTCCACCTTCAATAGTATCAATATTCTTTTCAATTTTACTATATTTAGCTACTATATAATCAAATTCTTTTTTAGCATTACTAAATAGTTTAGAAATAAAATTCTTATTACCATTACCAGATACATCTCTATCAAATGATTTAATTTGACTAACTAAATCAGATAATAAATCTCCAACTTCACCAGTATTTTTAGTTTTAACATCTTCTAAAATACTATCTGAAAACTTAGATATTTTTTCTTGAGCTGCAACACCATATTGTAAAACTTGTGCCGCATCATTAACATCAATCTTACTATTAAATTCATCTATAGCTTTTTTCTCAGCATCAGATAATTCATCATAGTTAAGTGATTTTTCAACTTGTGCTTCTGTAACTTTCTTAGCACCTACTAAAGATTCAACCTTTTCATCCTCTAATTTTTTTTCAACTTTTAATTCTAATTTTTCCATTCCTATTTCTCCTTCAAATAATTTATTAATTTATTATAAACATCCATTTTTAAACTTGTAACTGTACTTGATATCTTTTGTGGAACTCCAAGTCCAATACCAGATACATCATAACTTCCACCAGTAACACCAGTTCTAAATCCATATCTTTCCCAAGCAATTTGTCCAATTTCTGGATCATTTAATGCTTTATATAATTTAGCACCATTATCAGTAAATACTGTAAAGCAATGTGAATTCCAAATTGTTGGTACTGGATATAAAATTCTAATATCATCTTTAACTTTTGCAAAAGCATCAGGACTAGATGTAGCAAAATCAATCATACTTTTTTCATAATCAACTATCATTGGTTCTCCACCCATACCTGTTTTTAAATATCTTTCAAAAAGATCAGCTGGTGTATTATTCATATAACCAGATTTAATATAAAATTCTTTTAACTTTGGTAAATTCTTATCTACATTAGCACTAGTAACCTCACCATCACTTAAAATAGATAATAATAAACCATAATAAGTAGCACCTGGACTTGATGATACTGGATCAGTACTAGCTATATTAATACTTCCATATAAATTATTAAGTCCAATATCTTTCCATTTCTTACTAGTTAAAATATAATCTATTAACTTATTCATATCAGAAATATAATAAACACCATCATTTTCAGTAACAATTTTTTCATTAATTAAAGCATCAACTACCTCTTTCCAACTATAAATAACAATTGGAGTATTAAGTGTAAGTCCACCATCTAATACAGTATATCTATCAGCTTCACCTTCAGCTTTATTAGGACTTAATTTATAATAATCATAAAATCTTTGATCAGATGTAAATAATGCATCATACTTACTAACACCATCAGAATTTATAGAATACTCTGAACCACTTTCCATATTTGCAATAATAGTTTTATTACCCAAACCAACACTTTCTCTTATTAATGGTTTAGTAATAGTTTTACCATTACTCCAAGTATCAAATACAACATCAAGTTTATATTTACTCTTAAGAATCTTTTTAACATCATTATCATTTAAAAAATCTTCTTTACCACCACCAGTAGCAACATAAACAGTTGTAAGTTTACCATTTAAGAAATTATTATTATCATTTTCTTTAATCTTATTTATAACTATAATTGCTATTACAATAACTACAAATAATAATATTCCCCATAAAGATTTATTATTTTTCATCAGATTCACTACCTTTCATTAATAAATTATCTGGTGTAATACCATCTGCTTTAAGCATCATATCATAAACTTTCATATCTGCATCAGCATCTAAAATATCTCTTGAATAAAGTGAAGCAAGTATTGAATCAAATGCTTTACTTGTATCCATTATCATCTTATCAGCTTTATCCATAAAAGCTTTTCCTTCTTTAGAACTTAACTTTTGATTTTCTACCTCATCATACCTTTTAACTATTTTTAAAAGAACGGGTAAATAATACTCAAAAAAGTTTTTAACCTTATCTCCCTTTTTAGGATTATCTTCAATAGTTTTAATAATTCTATCTACCGTTCCATGAATATCATTTAAACTTTTTCTTGTTTCTTCTAATTCTATTTTAGGAATCATATCTAATAATTCTTTATTTTGTTTTTTAGCATTAGTAATTTTAATATATAAAGGCAAATCAGTGTCTTTTAGATTATTATTTTTAACCATTCCAGATAAAACTAATTCACTTGCCCCAAATGCTGCACATCCTATTGCTAAAGCTGGTGCTAAAGTAAAGGAAAGTGCTAAATAAGGTACTGCAAAGAAGGCACCTCCAACAACTGCTGATATAGCATCTTTTCCCTTCATTAATTATAGCTCCTTACTTCAGCAAACGCTTTCTTTAAACCATTTTTACCATTAAATACCTTACCATTTGATAATGTAGCTAATCTAGATAATTCCTTCTCATATGCATCTCCAAAAGTAATACTATAAATTGGTGTAGTTTCTTTATTAGAATCATAATATTTTTTTAAGTTAGCATAATATCCAGCATTAGACCTTCCATCAGTCATTAATATAACAGTTTTAGTATAATCATTACTATCACTTTCTTTTAATATTTTTAAAGCCTCAATACTTGGATCATAAATATTAGTTCCACCATAAGCTCTTAATTTATTAACTTCTTTAATAACCTCATCTGTTTGATTACCAAAACTTGTTTTAGATACACTTTGAACTTTACTATCAAAGGCAATTATATTAATCTTATCTTCACTACTAAATTGTAAATTATCTTTACTAGCAGTTTCATAATCTAAAATATAATTCATTGCCTCTTTAAGTTCATCTAATCCTTCACCATACATACTACCTGATACGTCTAAACAAAATACTACATGAGTAGGTTTTCTAAGAGACTCTATATATAAATTAATTGCTTTGCTAATAACTGCTTTACTTGGATATTTCATATCCTTTAAATATTTAGTTGTATCAATTCCCCAATCTGGATTAAATACCTTTTTATCTACTTTATTATTAATACCACCATACCAAGAACGATATCCATAATCTTCCATTATCTTAATAGCATCATCACTTCTTAAATATGATTGTATTTTATTAAATTCTTCCTTTTTCTTAGTATTATCAGAATCATTATTAATATAAGCAAAAGGCATATCATTAATAGCAACACCATCAACTGGATATATTAAATATAGTGGTTCTTTACCATTTTTAACTAACTCCTGATTAAGTTCAATTAAAGAACTTTCATAACTTATCATTGCATTATAATTACCATTTTTAAACATTTCAGATAAGTATTCTTCATCACCACTAACTCTTTCAACACCTTTAAAAAATGATTTTAAATCTTTTCTTAAATTTTCATCATCAAGCATTTTTTCAGTTAATACTTCAGGACTACCAGCTAAACTATTTAAAAATGATAAATAACTAGTAGCACCAGTATTAGTCTTAGTAACAGATGCCATAATATATTTAAGTTTACCATCTTTAATTGCATTAAGTAAATCTTTATTATATATTTCTTTATCAACAAAGCCAAGTTCCTTAGCCTTACTTTTAGTTATACCCATCACAACTGGATTAATTACAATAGATTTACTATCTGTAACTAAATAAGAATTAGAAAGAGTATATAACCATAACGAATTACTAATCCAAACAGCATCATAATTAGAACTATCATCATTAAGCATATCAACCATTTCAAGATCACCATAATGATCAATTTCAACCTTAATACCATTTTTACTAGCATACTTAATTATATTATCATCCATCTTTTCTGTAGAAGTAGATGCTAGTATTCTAAATACCTTATCATTTCTAACAGTATGATTTGACTCATTACCATCCTGAGAAACAAATGAAATAAAATTACTAACAAAATAAATAATTAAACATATAACTACTATTTTCGCAAAACTTGGACCTTTTTTTTTAACCATTACAAACATCACCTTTATCTATTACAAATATACCATATTTAACACTAAAAATGAATTAATTTAATAATAGTTCTTTTCATTTTTATATTTTTTTATTTAATGATATACTATAATTATAATGAGGTAACCAATATGACTAATGAAGAAAAAATAATAGAATTAACCAAAAGAATAGAAATATTAGAAGCAGCAGAAAAGAAAAGAATAGCCAAAAGAAAAATTAAAATAGCTTATGAACTAACTAAAATAATTATTCTAATTGCTATTCTTTTAACAGCATATCTTTATGTTAACAATAAAGTTATAAAACCATATAAAGAAAAAGTCGACTTTATTAACGAAAAAGTTGATAACTTCGGAAATCTTGTAGAAGATAAATTTAATGGAATTAAAAATATTTTTAAATAACTACGAATTATACAGTTATTTCATATTAATTAACTGTATAATTAATTCTCCATGAGTTTTTATTTTGATTGGAGTAAGAATATTTTTATCTTTAAGATCTTGAATATCTTTAGGCCTATTTTCAACTAGGGCTTTTAACTCTTCATTATTAAAAACATAATAAGCAGGTATTCCCATAAGCTGAGATCTTATTTTTCTAAATTCTATTAATTTCTTCTCTAAATCAGCATCACTAATTACCATATTATTAAAAAATTTATTCTTATAATAATTATAATAATCAATATTAATATCAACATTTGCTGCTAAAAAAGTATTAGCCCACTCTTCCATTCCACTTTTACTATCCCAAAGCGATTTATCAGATGTACTTAAATCTTCAGTTATTCTTCTAATAAGATTATCAGCTCTTATAACTTTATTCTTAATTTCATTTGGAGCATACTTAGTATTCATTATTGTTTCATGATTAGCTACTACAACTAATACTTTATGAATATCCGCAAAATTCTTTTCTGACAAAGTTCTTTTTATAAAATTTATAAATTTATTTGAACTTAATTTATTGTTCCAAATTTTTTTATAAACATCTCTCTGAGCTTCTACTTGTCTTAAAGGAGAATACATACCTTTTTTGTATTTTTTATTATCAAAAACAAATTCTCTAATAAAATCACCATTTTCATTAATTGTAATATTACCAATTAAATTTTTACATTCAATAAAATAGCAATACATCCTCGTAATTACAATAAAATCTATTTGAGCTTTTAAATTTTCATATTCAATATTAACATCTCTTAAAACAAATAAACCTAAATTAGATTTTTCTAATTGATATTTTATTTCATTTTCCCCACTAATACCTTTTCTAATTATATATAATTCTTCTAATAAAGCATCATTATTAGGATATTCCCTATTTAACGTTTCTAAAGCGATACACTTTTTTTCTAATTCTGTACTGTCTTTTAAAAAAATAGTATCTTTAAATGTATCAAATAATATCACACCAATCACCTATATTATTATATCAAAAAATAGATGCCAAAACATCTATTTTATTATCATTACAATATACGTAGTTATAAAAACAATTATATTACTAAGTAAATTAACAATATCATTATTAATAAAGTTAAATCCTCTAATAAGCGTAGTTTTTTCCCCACAGTGCTCTTTATATTCAGATATTTTATTACACTTACTACACTTATACTTTCCTTGTAAATAAGCTCCCATTACACTATCAGCATATGAATCAAGTGCACTCATTATAATAATAATTAAATAATTAACAATATCGCCACCACTTAAATAATATACTGCTCCAATAACAAATCCTCCTAAAAATGAAGCACTAAGTCCTAGTGAGGATACTGCACCAGATTCACCTTTATTCATCTTTTTAAAAGTTAAAGGATTAATATTTTTCCCCTTAGCAAGTGAACCAATTGAGGATGCTAATGTATCAGCTAAACTTCCACCCATTACCGCATAATACATTACAATAAATATTTCACTTTGCTTAAAATAATATATAATTAACGCACAAGTAGCAGTTAATACATTACTAAACATTTGATATATTGTTCTTTTTTCATCACGATCTTTTTTCTTAAGTTTATCAGATAATATTGTTAGAAAAAAAGTAAGTGCTAAAGCTATAAAAGCATAAATTCCACCAACATATGTAATTATAATTCCCATTATCCAAGCTGCTATTGTTCCAGATACAGTAATTTTATTTTTATACAAAGCAAATAATGCCAGCAAAGATGGAAGCAAAACTGCTATATACACTTTATATCACCCCTAACACAAAACTTGTTAACGCGACCCCTAAAGGAAGAGTTAAATTGTCTAATCCCTTTTTACCTAATATCTCTAAAAAACCACTAACTAAACTTATAACAATAATTTTCCAAATATTATAATTTAAACCAAATATATTATTAAAAATTAATACTATAATTAATGATATTATAACAACAGTTAATGAACCAGCCAATGTTTTATCATTATATATATTTATACTCTTGATATTTTTACCAACAACTGGAGCAAGTCCATCACCAAATGCCATAATAAATAGTCCAATTCCAAAATACGGATAAAAATTCGGATAAAAATAAGTAATCACAGCCATTATTAAACTACTTACTGCATAATAAACAGTACCAGGACTTTTTTCTTCTTCCATTGATTTAAAAGTCCCTTTTTTATAACTAATATAATTTAATATAATAAAAGTTATAGGTGGTACAATAATATGAATACTAGTCCCAAAATATTTATAAAATATTATATAGAAAAAAGAAACACCAATGTGTATTATCTTTCTAGTATATGTTCCATTACCCTTTTTATATAATAATCCTGATATACCAAGTACTAAAAATATATATAAATAAGTATAAATATATCCACGTATTATCATAATCCAGGATAAGCCCCAATACCTAATGGAAGTCCAATAATATAAAATAGAATTATTATTACTAACCACATAGCAAGTACTCCTAAACTATAAGGAATAATATACTTTATATTACCAAATAAACCTTCATTATCATTAGTATTGTAAAGTTCCATAAATGCTAAATAAATAACAAAATATGCCATAAGTGGAGTAAGTCCATAAGTTACACACTCACCAGCTCTAAATACTAATGTTGCAAACTCTGGTGATAATCCAGCACTCATAAATGTTGGAACTACAGATCCACTAAATATTACCCATTTATTTACTGATCCAGGTAATAAAACTGTCGCTACAGCGCCAAATACAAATAATAAAAGTACTAAAGGAAGTCCTGTAAAACCAGAATTACTAATTGCATTAGCAAAATTAGCAGCTACTACTGAACCAATATTAGTTTTCTTAAAAATAAATATTAAAGATGATGCAAAAAATATTAATACTAATACTTTTCCAATCTTATCTAATGAATAACCAAGTGCATCACCAAAATCCTTTTGATTCTTAATTGATTTCGTTACTATTCCATAAGTAAAACCTAAAATAAAGAATAATAATGTTACTACAAATACAAATCCTTGATTAAAGAACGAATTATATCCAAATAACTTATCAATATATAATTTTTGACTATAATCTAAGAAATTACCACCAAATGGAGCACCTGGAATAATATTATAAATAAAGAATAATAAATAAATAATACCCGCAAAAGATGCAATTAATAATCCTCTTTTTTCTTTCTTAGTTAAATAATCCTCTTCTTCATCTAAACCTTCATATTTACCTAATTTTGGTACAATTACTTTCTCTGTAATTGATGTATTTATAAAAGCAAGAAAAACAGCAGCAATACTCATAACTAATAAATAAGGATGTGTACTAATACTATATTCTTTAATTAATAAATTTGCTCCCTCTGTAGAATAACCTAACAATGTAGAATCAATACTACTCATAAAAATATTAATGCCTATACCACAAGATAAAGATGCAAATGCACATATAATACCGGCTTTAGGATGTCTCTTACCATATTTAAATAATAATGCTGCAATTGGAATTAAAACTATATAACTCAAATCACCAGCAATAGAAGCAATAATACAAATAAATGATAAAACAAATGTAACAGTTCGTTTACTTACTTTTCTAGTTAATACATAGAAAAAAGAATCTAAAAATCCACTTTTATCCATAATACCAATACCAAATAATGTAATTATTAACATCGATAAAGGTGTAAATGACGCAAAATTAGATACAGCATTACTAAATATAAACTTAAGTCCACTTAAACTAAATAAGTTTTCAACCGTTACAAGTTCTTTAACATAACTACCATTACTAGTAATTGCATTATAAGTAGCACTAACATTAAAAAGAGTTAATATTCCACTTAATACTACTGTTCCTAATATCAAAAAACAGAAAGTAATAATTGGATGTAAGACCACCTTTTCTCTAATCCTCTTAATTCTCTTCATCAATAATTCTCCTTAATTTTTTTTCAAATTCTAATCTATCCATCATGATTTCCCTATTACAATGAATACATTTGATTTTAATATCCACTCCAACCCTCGTTATTATCCATTCATTAGTTCCACAAGCATGTGGTTTTTTCATAATAACTTTAGTATTTAACTTATATGTCACTGCCATGATGAACCTCTATTTGATCATAAGGAATCTTAATATCATTTTCTTCATAGGCTTCCTTAATTAACTTTAAAGCTAAACGTTTTATTGCAAATTGGCTTCCTTGAATACATTTTATTTTAATTAAATAATTAATACTTGACGCATCAAAAGAATCTATTCCCAAATATTCAGTACCTTCTTCTATTACGTCTTCTTCCTTCTTTAATTTATTAAGAACTTTATTTAAAACTTTCTCTACTTTTTTATGATCACATTCATATGCCGTAGGTATAGTTAACAAAACAAAGTTTTTCTTCTGACTTAAGTTAACAACTTTATCAACATTTCGATTAGCAAGTATTAACACTTCACCTTTAGCATTTTGCACTTTAGTACTCTTAAGTCCAAATTCTATAACTGTTCCTGTAAAATCACCAAAAGTTATTAAATCTCCAACAACGTAATAATTGTCAATAATAATATTTACTCCCCCAATTATATCTTTAAGTAAATCTTGAAAAGCAAGACCAATAACTGCTCCCACAACACCTAAACCAGCTAATATAGAAGTAGTATTAACTCCATAAATACTTAATATATTTAAAAAAGCTAATATAACAATCAAATACTTATTAATATTCTTAACAAGCAATATAACAGTCTTACGTCTTTTCCTTTCAAGTTCCGTCTTTCCCTTTATATTTGCATTATCTATTGCCTTAGCAATTAAAGTATAAATAATAAATGAAGCTAATATAACTACAATTGGGCCATAAAACTTTACTGACTGAACAAAATTTAATACCTTATCTAAAAATTCCATTAATCTTCATCCAATTCTACATTTAATATTTCAAATATTCTTGCTAAATCAGCATCACTATCAAAAGGAATAGTTATTTTATCCTTATTGATTAATACTTTAACACCCAGTTTATCCCTTAAAATATTTTCATATGAATTATAAATATATGGCCTTGTATTATTTCTAACTACTACTTGTCTTTTAGGCATACTATCCATACTACAAATTTTCTCAAGTTCACGAACAGATAAATCATCTTTAACAATCCTATTAGCAAGATCTTCAATTAAATTAACATCATCTAATTTACTTAAAACTCTTGCATGAGAAGGACTTATTTCTTTTGTATTAATTTGATCTCTAACAGTCTTTGGAAGTTTTAATAAACCTAAAAGATTCGTAATATAACTTCTACTTTTTCCAAACTTAACCGCTACTTCCTCTTGAGTCAACCCAGTAGCTTCAATATATTTATCAAACCCTTCAGCAAGTTCTATTGCGCTTAGATCTTCCCTTTGAATATTCTCTAAAATCGCAATATCCATCATTTCTTGATCAGAAAAATCCTTAACTATTGCTGGTACTGTTTCTTTTCCTGCAATTTTACTTGCTTTACAACGTCTTTCACCTGCAACAAGTTCATAACCATGAATCGCACGTTTTACTATAACAGGTTCAACAACGCCATGAATTTTAATTGACTCAGCAAGTTCTTGTAAAGCTTCAGGTTCAAAATAAGTTCTTGGCTGATAAGGATTACTACGAATTTCATCAAGTGGTATTTCAACTACATCATTCTTACTACTAACAACACTTTCAACTATTTTTTCTTCTATTTTATCAATTGAGTCAAAGTTTAATTGTTCACTATTAAATAATTGTTCTAAACCTTTACCTAAAGCTTTTCTTTTATTATTTACTTCCATCTCTTTCTATAACCTCCTTGGCTAAATTAGTATATGCTTCGGCAGCTCTACTTGTTGGATCATATTCATTGATTGGTTCTCCATGACTTGGTGCCTCAACTAATCTAATAAGTCTTGGAATAATAGTATTAAATACCTTATCTTTAAAGAATTTTCTAACTTCTTCAACAACTTCTAATCCCAAATTTGTTCTTGAATCTAGTAATGTAAGAAGTACACCTTCAATCTTTAAGTTAGGGTTTAATCTAGTTTGCGTCATAATTATTGTATTAAGAAGTTGAGTAATACCTTCTAAAGCAAAAAACTCACATTGAACAGGTATAATAACACTATCACTTGCTACCAATGCATTAGTTGTTAAAAGTCCAAGTGATGGTGGACAATCAATTATAATATAATCATAATTATCTTTTACTTCTTCAAGTGCAACCTTTAATTGTTCATTTTTCTTAAATGCAGCATTTTGATATCCCTTTTCCATTAACTCAAAATCTAATCCTGCTAAATTAATTGTGGCAGGAATAATAGATAAATGAGTAAATCCAGTCTTTCTAATTGCTTGTTTAGCACTAGCACCACCATTTAACACATCATAAATACTATACTCTATTTGCCCCTTATTTACACCTAATCCAGTTGTTGCATTTCCTTGGGGATCTAAATCTATAATAAGACTTTTTTTACCCAATTTACCTAAAGAAGCGGCTAAATTTATACTAGTTGTTGTTTTACCAACACCACCCTTTTGATTTACTAACGAAATTATTTTTGTCATATTACCACTCTCACTACTTATATTATTTTATCATATATGTGCACGCTTGTGTTCTATTTTTAACGTACTTTTTCATTTTAACATAAAT
>CACZRB010000041.1 GCA_902783555.1 uncultured Erysipelotrichaceae bacterium | reverse complement strand
GTGTTAAACTTCCGACTATATTAGATGATACATATAAGATATTCTTATATGTTTTTCTTTTATTTCTAATTCTTTTGTAGTATAATCTTATTAGAATAAGGAGGTCATTATGAAGGTATCTGTTATTAGAACTTATAATATCAAAAATATAATTTTACCAGAAGTACCAAGTGGCAGTTATTGGATTGATGGTCTAGATATTAATGGAATAAAGAAAAATTTAATTTCAATTGAAGCTGAAAATGGTAAGTGGGTTTTAAAAAGTAATAATGAAGTTTATGCAATTGAAAAAGGAGTAATGGTTCCAAATATATATTTAGAACCTTATAAATTTTATAGTATAGTAAATGAAGTAGATAAAGATTCATTTTTAATATATTGTTCTCCTATTTTAGAAAGATATAATACCTATGAATTAGGCGATAATTTAGATAAAGGAATAAGTATTGGAAGTAGTCGTAAATGTATGATTAATTTCAATATTATAGATGATGTTGCTTGCCAAATAATAAGACGTGAAGGAAAAATATACGTAATAAATAATAATGCTAAAAATGGCATTTATGTTAATAATTCAAGAATATTCAAGCAAAAAGAATTAAAAATTGGAGATAATTTATTTATTTCTGGTCTTAGAATAATTTTATCAGTCTTAAATGAGAATAATTCATATGCTATTTTAGTTAATAATTTATCTATTTCAAGTATAACAGCATCTATATTACCAACTGGAGAAATAACTAGTTTATATAGTGATTATATTGAGCCAGAAGTAGAAAGTGAATTTCCACTTTATAATGATAATGAATATTTTTATAAAAAACCACGTGTTTTTCCTAAATTAGAAGCGTTAGATATGAAAGTTGATGCTCCACCTAATAAAAAAGAAAATGAAGATCGTCCTTTTTTATTAACTATTGGGCCAATGCTTACTATGAGTATGACATCATTTGTTTCAATGTTTAGTACTTTAAATGCGATTACTAATGGAGAAACAACTTGGAAAAATGCTAGACCTCAGCTTATAATTTGTGGGGCAATGATAGCTAGTGTTTTCATTTGGCCACTTTTAACAAAATGGTATACAAAATTTGACAACATGAAAAAAGAAAGAAAAAGACAAAAGAAATATCGTAGATATATTGATGAGAAAAAATTTGAAATTAAAGAGGCTATTAAAGTACAGACTGATACTTTAAAAAGAAGCTATTTAACTAGCTATGAAGCATCTCAAGTAATATTAGGAAAATCACCACTTTTATGGCAAAGAAGAATAGAAGATATAGACTATTTAGATGTTAATTTAGGTAGTGGAGATATTCCAATGAAAATTAATATTAATTATCCGGAAGAACATTTTTCTCTAGAAGAAGATAATTTAAAAGATATGGTATCAGAACTTGGAAAAGAACCTAAAATGTTAATAGATGTTCCTGTTCCATATTCTTTAAGAGAACATTATATTAGTGGACTATTTGGCTTATCAAATTTACATAATTATATGCGTAGATTATTGATTCAAATTTTAGCGTTTCATAGTTATGAAGATTTGAAAATAATTATTTTAACTGATGAAGAAAGAGAAAATGAGTGGAGTTATCTAAGAAGTACTCCTCATATCTTTAGTGATGATAGACAAATAAGATTCTTTGCGACAAATACAGATGAGTATAAGGAAGTTTGCTATTATTTGAATCGTATATTTGAAATGCGAGCAAGTGCTAATCAAGGCCAAAAGCAAGAATTTAAACAAGTATATTTAATAATTACAGATAGTATTAAAAAAGTACGTGAGTTTGATTTAATAAAAAACATATTAGAAAGTAAGGAATATTTAGGATTTAGTTTAATGGTAATGGATAGCAAAATGACTAATATTCCAGATGGATGTACTTCATTTATAGACTTAAGTATGGTTAGTGAAACAAGTAATATTGGAGAAGTAAAAGATAACTTAAATATAGATGAAAATAAAACTTTTAAAATTGATTTAAATACTGAGATAGATTATGAAGCATGTGTAAAAGTTTTAGCTAATACGCCAATTGATATTAAAAATGATGTTGAAGGAATGCTTCCAAATAAGATAAACTTCTTAGAAATGTATGATGTAGGAAAAGTAGAACAATTAAATTCTAGTGTTCGTTGGAAGAAAAATAATCCAATTTTAAATTTAGCCGTACCAGTTGGAATTGGTAAAAATGGGGAAAATATTACTATTGATTTACATGAAAAATATCATGGACCTCATGGTCTTATTGCTGGTATGACAGGTTCTGGTAAATCAGAATTTATAATTACTTATATTTTATCAATGGCACTAAATTATCATCCATACGAAGTGCAGTTTATTCTAATTGATTATAAAGGAGGGGGCCTTGCAGGTGCTTTTGAAAATAATCAAATTGGTCTAAAACTTCCTCATTTAGTTGGAACAATTACAAATTTAGATAAGAATGAAATTAATCGTAGTCTTGCATCAATTGAATCAGAACTTAAAAGAAGACAAGCTTTATTTAATAAAGCTAGAGAAAAATCTGGTGAAAGTACAGTAGATATTTATAAATACCAGCAAATGTTTAGAGAAGGTATTATTGATGAACCTGTGTCGCATTTATTTATTATAAGTGATGAATTTGCGGAACTTAAAAATCAACAGCCAGAATTTATGGAACAATTAATTAGTACTGCTCGTATTGGACGTTCACTTGGAGTTCATTTAATTTTAGCAACTCAAAAGCCAAGTGGAGTAGTAGACCCTCAAATTTGGAGTAATACGCGTTTTAGAGTATGTTTAAGAGTTCAAGATAAATCAGATTCTCAGGAAGTATTAAAGAAACCTGATGCAGCTCTTTTAAAAAATGTTGGTAGATTTTACTTTCAAGTAGGATATGATGAAGTATTTACTATTGGTCAAGCAGCATATGCTGGTGGTAAATATATTCCTACTGATAAAGTTACTAAAGAATTAGATACATCTATAGATTTTATAAATAATATTGGTTTTATAACTAGAAAAATAGATACTAAGGTAAAAAAAGAAGTTAAAGTTGCAAGTGAAGGTGAAGAATTATCAAATATAGTAAAATATTTAGATAGTCTTGCTAAAGAACAAAATATTAAATGTAAACCATTATGGCTTCCTAAAATGCCAGCTTATATTAATGTTGAGGATTTAATTAAAAAATATAATTATACTAAAGAAGATTATATCTTAAATCCTGTAATAGGTGAAATTGATAATCCTTCTAATCAAGAACAATTACTACTTACAATGCCAATTACTAAAGAAGGTAATGCTTTAATTTATGGTGCTAGTGGAAGTGGTAAGGAAAACTTTATTACAACAATGATTTATTCATCAATGCTTGCTTATAGTCCAGAAGAAATAAATTATTATGTAGTTGATTTTGGCTCTGGTGCTCTTAGAATGTTTGCTAATAGTAATATAGTTGGAGATATTATTAATAGTGATAGTGATGAAAAAATTAATAATTTATTTAAAATGATAGCAACTTTGATTGAAGAAAGAAAAAGATTATTTGCTGAATATAATGGTGATTATTTAACATTTATTAAAAATAGTGGACGAAAAGTTCCAAATATAGTTGTTATTATTAATAATTATGAAGCTTATGATGAATTATATGATAACCTTCAAGATGAATTAAATCTTTTATCTAGAGAATGTACTAAATATGCTATTTACTTTGTACTTACAGTTAATAGCCCTAATGGGGTTAGATATAAACTAAAACAAAATTTTGCATTAACTTATGCATTATCACAAAATAATGAGGAAGATTTTATAACTATATTAGGAAATGTTAATAAAAAATATCCTGATAAGATATATGGTCGTGGAATTATTAAAACTGATGGTATTTATGAATTCCAAACTGCTAGTTGTGCACCTAAAGATACTTTAAATTCATTTATTAGAAATAAATGTGTCGAATATAATGATAAATATTCAACTAAAGCTAAAAAAATTCCGGTATTACCAGAAACTGTTACTTATAATGATATTAAAGAAGAATTTGGTAAAACTAAAGAACTTATTATTGGTATTGAAAAAGAAGAATTAGGTTTATGTAAAATGGATATGAATAAGAATTACGTAAATTTAATAACATCTATTGATTTACCATCTATGAGTCACTTTATTAATCCATTTATTAATCAAATTATTGGAACTAGAGTTGCTAAATTAATGGTAATAAATGCTGAAGAAATGGAAATAAATCAAAAATATATTAGTAAGTATCAATATGTTGATAATAATTTTGATACAATATTTGAACAATTACAAAAATATATAAATGATAATTATGATAAATATGTAAAAAGTAATTATAATCGAGATATATTTAGTAATACAGGAAAAATATATTGTATGATAATTGGTTTAGATGCGTTTAAAAATAAACTAAATGATGAACATAAGAAAGTATTTGATGATATATTTGTTAAAGGTAAAGATTTAGGCATTTTAAATTACATAATTGTGGATACTGTAGATAATATTAAAAAATATGAATATGAATCTTGGTATAAGACATGTGTAAATGCTAATAATGGAATTTATTTAGGTAATGGTATTAATGATCAATATACAATAAAAGTTAGTCAAAAGATACCTAGTATGAAAGTTGATGTTCCAAATAATTTCTGTTTTGTTGTTAAACGTGGAAAACCATATTTTGTTAAATATGTTGAAGTTATTAATCTAAAAGTTGATTAGTATAACTAATTAGCTTTTTCTTTTTTGTGGTTTTATTTTTCTTTTAAATTTGATATACTTAAATATAGAATAAGGAAGGTGCTAAAGTGTTATTAGATAGATATAAAATAAAAATGTATCAGTCTGGCTTAAAAATGGTTTTATATGTAGCTGTAAAAGAATTATTTAAATGTGATATACATTATTTAAATTCTTTAGATAAAGGTTTATATTGTAAAATTCAGACTGATAAAAAGTTAACTCAAGAAGATATAGATGAATTAAAACTAAGAATGGAGCGTATAATCGCTAAAAATGAAAAGATAACAAAAAAGGTTATTAGTAAAAAAGATGGTTATGATTACTATATAAAGGTTAAAGAGTATGAAAAGGCAAGTAATGTTTTAAATTTAAATAATAAAACTTTAACTATTTATGAACTTCATGGATACTATAATTATTTTATGGATGCAATGCCTGAACGTACTGGAGAATTAAAAAGGTTTAATATAACTTTCTTAAATGATAATGATTTAGTATTATCATTCCCAATTACTACTGATGGTATAGTAGCACCATATACATCACAAGATATGATATTAAGTAGCTTTGTAGAGTATGGTATTTGGTGCGAATATCAAAATGTAACGTATGCTTCTGATTTAAATGCTATCGTATCAAATAGTAAGATTAAAGAGTTTATTAAAAAGAATGATATTATGATGGATAATGAGCTATATTCTTTAGCTTATAGAATTAGTGAAGATAATAGAAAAATAATTCTTTTAGGTGGTCCATCATCAAGTGGTAAGACTACTAGTACAAGAAAACTTGCATTATATTTAAGTTCTTTTGGTTTAAATCCTATATATTTAGGATTAGATGATTATTTTAAAGAAAGAGATGAAACTCCAAAACTTCCTAATGGTAAATTGGATTTTGAATCATTAAATGCGATTGATCTAGATTTATTTAATAGTCAATTAGAAAAAATGCTAAATGGTGAAAAAGTAAAAGTTCCTACATTTAATTTTTTAACAGGAAAAAAAGAGTATAGTGATAAACATGTTATCGAACTTAAAAAGAATGATATTGTTCTAATAGAAGGTTTACATTGTTTAAATGAAGAATTAACTAATAAAATTCCTAAAGATAAAAAGATTAAGATTTATATAAGCCCATTTATGCCTCTACAAATTGATAGACATAATCATATTTCTACAGTAGATATTAGATTACTTAGAAGAATAGTAAGAGATAATCGTACTAGAGGGTATGATGTAATTAAAACTTTAGAATTATGGGAAGATGTTCGCAATGGAGAAACAAAATATGTATTTCCATTTACTAATGAGGCTGATATTATTTTAAATACTGCATATGTATATGAACTTGGAGTACTGAAAGTATATGTTGAACCACTTTTATATAGTGTGCCAATTACTAGTAAGTTTTATAATGAAGCAAGACGCTTAATTAATGAACTTCAAATGTTTTTTCCAATACCTAGTGAATATGTAAGTGATGATAATATATTAAGAGAATTTATTGGAGATAGTTATTTTGAATAGAAAGAGGATTATATGAAAAAAATTGCAATAAATGGTTTTGGTAGAATAGGTAAAATTGCTTATCGATTATTAATGAATACTGATTATGAAGTAGTAGCTATTAATAGTCATGCTGCTGCAGAAGATATAGCTTATATGCTTAAATATGATAGTGTACATAGAACAATGAATAATGAAGAAATATCTTTTAATGATGAAGGTATAACAGTAAATGGAAGATTTACAAAGGTTTTGCAAATAGATAATCCAGAAGATTATCCATGGAAAGAATTAGAAGTAGATTTAGTATTAGATTGTACTGGAGCTTTTACTAAAGATGTTGATGCTAAAAAACATCTTGATGCTGGTGCAAAATATGTTTTAATATCTGCTCCTGGAAAAGGTGAAATGAAAACTATAGTTTATGGAGTTAATGATGATACTTTAACTAAAGATGATAGAATTGTAAGTGCTGCATCTTGTACTACAAATTGTTTAGCTCCAGTTTTAAATTTAATTGAAAGATTTATTGGAATTAGATCTGGTTTTATGACAACTGTTCATGCGTATACTAATGATCAAAATACATTAGATGGTTCACATAAAAAAGGTATTGCATCGCGTAGAGGAAGAGCAGCTGCGGAAAATATTGTTCCAGCATCAACTGGAGCAGCTTCTGCTATTGGGCTTGTTATTCCTAGTTTAAAAGGAAAAATGGATGGATCAGCTTTTAGAGTCCCTACATCTGATGGTAGCGTGGTAGATTTATCATTAAATTTACTTAGAGAAACTACTAAAGAAGAAATAAATGCTATATTTGAAGCATATCAAGATGATGTACTTAAGTTTACTATGGATCCTGTAGTATCATCAGATATTATAGGTTCAACTAGTGGGGCATTGGTAGATGGAAGTTTAACAAATGTTTTAGATAATGATAAAAAAATGTTAAAAATAGTAGCTTGGTATGATAATGAATATGGATATACTGCTCAGATGATTAGAACCATGGATAAATTATTAAATTTAGAATAGAGATTAACTATGATTTATAAGATGAATAATAAAGAAATAAGAAAATTATTATTAGAATTTGGAATGACTACTTATGGTAAAACAATGTTTGTAATATGTTATGCATGCTTTTTTATAATGTTTGCTACTGTATTATCGGCATTAATTGTATTTTTAAATAATAAAAATCCTTTTATTGGTTTTTTCTTAATTTTAAGTGCAAACATAGCGGTTGTTTCATTTGTAATTGGTAGTTATGCTTATTATAAGGAATTAAGAATATTTGCAAGTAAAAAATAGATATAATAAAGGTACTAAAGAGTACTTTTTTTCTTTTTTTTAAATAAAATATAACATGATTAAATTAATTATTGGAATAATTATATGCAGTTATTCATTAATGTTTTGGATAATACATTTAAATATGATTGTAATAGGTAAATCTTTTTCTTCTTATTTATTATATTCTCTAACTCATTATGAAACATTATTATTATTTTTAGGAATATTTTTAATTGTTCAAACTTTACATAAAAAATCATAAATGTTATGATTATGTAGGTGGTAGTAATGAAAAAAATATTATTGTTTATAATAATGTTATTTCCTTTAGTAGTAAATGCAGATATAAAGGTAGTTAGTCATTTAATTGATGCTGAAATTGAAATAGCTGGTGGATTAAATGTTAAAGAATTAATTGTGGTTGAAGGAGATGGCGATGTATTTCAAAGAACTTTAAATTATTATAGTTTTGGTGATAAACATTGGACTAGTAATGATGAAGTTAATTTGGATAATGGTATTATTTATAATGGACAAAGTATATCAATGACAACAGTATCTGCTTTTGAATTTGATGGAAAAATAGAATTTGGCTCTTATGATAAATATATAAAAGAAAAGTTTAAAGAATTTGATATTAAAAATCCTTCTGATAATACATATTCTTATACTGATAAAAAAGATGGAACTGGTACATTAAAGATAAATTATCCAGTAAAAAATAAAAAAATTGCCTTTTATATTAACTATGTTGTAACAAATGTAGTAGTAAAGCATGAAGATGTAAAGGAAATTAATTATACTTTTAATAATTTAAACTATGATGCTAAAGAAACATTTTTAAGAGTAATAATTCCATATCAAACAACTGATGATTTATATCATGTATGGGTTCATGGTAATCAAAGTGGAGAAGTTCAAGAATTGGTAAGTAAAAGTGGAGATAGAGCTGGAATATATGCTTATTTTCCCAAAGTAAATGAAAGTATTAATTTTAGAATGACTCTACCTCAAAATCAAGTTGGTATAGATATATATTTAAATAAATCTCAAATAGAAGCTTTAGATGAAATAATTAAATTAGAAGATAATAAATTAAAAGATACAAATAAAACTAATACTATTGTTAGTATTATGAAATATGTTTTATTATCATTAGGTATTTTATATGTTATTGGTTCATTTATATTTTTAAAATATGATAATAAGATGATGTTTATTATATATTTAGCATTTGGAATATTTATTTGTATATTTAATTATTTATTTAAATTTAATTATTGGTATTTATATTTAGTATTGATTTTTCCAATTATTATTAAATTAATAAAAAAGTTTATAAAAAAGTAAAAATTAACTAAAA
Source organism: uncultured Erysipelotrichaceae bacterium (assembly GCA_902783555.1). Taxonomy (GTDB): domain Bacteria; phylum Bacillota_I; class Bacilli_A; order RF39; family UBA660; genus CAG-533. The sequence continues at coordinate 2,869 of CACZRB010000041.1, read as the reverse complement.
ATAGTTGATTTTTTTTATTAAATACCGCAGTAGCAACAAATACATGGTCGAGTGCAGGTTTAAACTTTAAATTAACAGCAGGAACAACAGGAAATAGCGGCTATACAATATATTATTGTAAAGATACAGCCAATACCTGTAATCCTGGTACAACAATAACAAGTGGAACTCAAATAACAACATATAATACTCAAACAGGAGAATACTATATAAGATATAAAATAGTAAGTGGATCAGGTAAATCATCAAGTATCGGAAGTTATCATGCTAAAGTAGATACATGTTCATCTGATACCACTATAACATATGGTAATTGGACAGGTTTTAGTAATTGTTCAAAAACTTGTGGAACAGGGACTAAAACAAGAACTAGACCAAAAACTATTAAATCAAAATATGGTCAATTTACTTGTAGTACAACAACAGAAACTGATACTCAAAATTGCTCTTCAAATAGCGGATGTGCCTCAACTTATATATGTAATAGACCATCTTCTGAAGGGATGTACAAGGATCCATATAATAATTGTAGATTTGCAAATGATGAATCAATGAGTTCTTGGAGTGATATCGGTCAAAAAAATAGTGTAAGTTTTAATAATGAAATATGGCGAATAATTGGTGTATTTGATATCAAAAAAAATGCCAATAGTGCTGCTGAAAAAAGAATTAAATTAATAAGGGGATCGGTATTTACAAAAGAACATGATTATAAGGATTCATTTAATGGCATTTGGGATGATTTCTTTATGAAAAGATATTTAAACGATTATCTTGGTAGTGGTTTAACTGATGATGATAATGGTAAAAAGTATTCTTTAAATGCAGAATCTCAAAATTTAATTGACGATGCTAGCTGGTATATAGGATCACCTGATAATAGGAATTCGAATTATACTGCTTCACAGTTTTATAATTATGAACATAATATGGTATGGTATGGTAAAGTTGGGCTCATGAGCGTAAGTGATTATGGATTTGCATCAATGAGTTGCAAAAATGGATCTAAAACTGTATACCAATACAATAATTGTCCGAATTGGTTACGAAGATTTGGTAGAGAATTTACAATGATACGATCTGGAAGATATAATCAAGGTTGTAATGGTAGTTATAATTGTACTCATATTGTTAGTAATATTTTTATTATAGATTGTAATTCTAATTATTCTAGCGATAGAGGTAAAATAGCTGAAGGCGATGTATTTTATAAGAACTATTATCAACCTGTTGTATATTTGAAATCAGATGTTATAATAACCGGTGGAGATGGATCATATAGTAATCCATATACTTTAAGTTTATAATTGTCAAATAAAAGTCTATTATTTTACATAATAGGCTTTTTAATTGATAGTTTATGTTAATATTAATAGGAAAGAGGTAAATATGAAAAAGGTAGTGCATAAAAAGAAAACTAATAAATTTTATAAAATATTATCTTTCATATTATTATTATTTACAGTTTTTAGTTTTAGTGTTTTATTATATTTTGATGTTTTACCAACTAAATATTTAATTATAGGTGGTATTTTACTTAGTATAATTATTTTATTCGTTATATATAAACTTAATGTTAAAACTTGTCTTTTTACTAAATTATTATGTGTATTATTAACTGTTATTTTTATCTTTATTGAATTACTAGGAACAATATATGCTTTTGGAACAATAGACTTTTTTAATAATATATTTGATACAGGATATCAAAGCGAAAGCTATGGAGTTTATGTAATAAATAAAGATTTAAAGTTAAAAGACTTAAATAATAAAAAAATAGGAATTAAAAATGATGAAGAAAGTAATATAAATAAAGCATTAGATAAATTAAAAAGTAAAATAAAATATGAACTGCTAGACTATGAAAGAATTACTGATATGGTTAAAGATTTAAAAGAAGAGAAAATTAATGGCATATTTATAAATGTCGCTTTAATGGATTCTTTCTTACAAGATCATGATGAAGAATTAACCCAAATATATACTACTGAAATTCTTGTGAAAAATGAAGGTGAATTTAAAACAGTTAATGTAACTAAAAAACCTTTTGCTATATATTTAAGTGGCGTTGATACAATTGGTAGGGTAAATCAAAGTGCTAGGAGTGACGTTAATATTGTTGCCTATGTAAATCCTATTACTGGTAAAATATTATTAGTTAATACACCTAGAGATTATTATATAAATCTATATAGTAAAAATGCTAAAGATAAACTTACTCATGCAGGAATTTATGGTGTAAATGAATCAGCTAAATCTTTAGAACTACTATATGACACGGAGATTAATTACTATGTTAGAATAAATTTCACATCTTTTATTAAAATAATTGATAATTTAGGTGGCATTACAGTTGACGTTGATAAACCGGATTATAGATATAATAATGATAAAGATTGTGGTATAGGATATATTTGTGAACAAAATAGTAAACGTGAGTGGGAAGATAAAACTATTTATATAAAATCTGGTAAAAATATTAAATTAAATGGTGAACAAGCTCTTGCTTATGCTCGAAATAGACATCAATTTGCTAGTGGAGATAATGCAAGAGGAATTCATCAACAAGAGATTATTAAAGCTATGATTGAAAAAATTATTAGTCCATCAATAATAACAAAATATAATACAATTTTAAAAGATTTATCAAAAGGAATAATAACTAATATTGACCAAAAGACAATAACTAAGTTAATAAATTATGAATTAGATACTAATAAGAAGTGGGATATTGAAATGATTAGTGGTAAGGGAACTAACGGATTTGATACATGTTATTCTTTAGGAAAATATAAAGCATATGTATTAGTACCTGATGAAGATAATTTAATTGAAATAAAAAGTAAAATTAAAGAAATAATGGGGTAAT
>CACZRB010000040.1 GCA_902783555.1 uncultured Erysipelotrichaceae bacterium | reverse complement strand
TATAACTCATATTTTTTTATTTTGATTTTACAGCCTTACAAATAGGCATAAAATCTAGTTAAAATTAAATTTTAATTATTTGCTGTGTTATTTTTTATTTAATATCTTATCTAAACCACGATAAGGAAGTGTCGCACATGTCTTACGACTTTCTTGTTTACATATTTCATCAAATGCAAGAGCTTCTCCCATTAACTCTTTATCATAATCTTTTTCATATATCATATTATCAAAGTTATTGATAAAACCATTTGCTTCTTCTAAAGTCATACCAATTATTTTTTTAATCATAATTGAGGTACTAGCTGTACTAATTGCACAAGCTTCTCCATCAAAATAAGCATCAACTATTTTATCTCCATCTATTTTTACATAAACATTTATATTATCAATACATGATACGTTATTAGCATTAGCACTAAGAAATCCCTCTTCTTTAGTTTCTTTATGAAAAGGATTAGAATAATTATCTAAAATAATTTCTCTTTTTAATTCTGCATCCATTAAATCATTTCCTTTATTATTTTATCTTTATTAGATAAAAGCTCTACTAAATCATCAATTTCTTCAGTTGTATTATAAAAATACAAACTTACTCTAACTGTATTTTTTACCCCAACTTCTTTTTTTAATATTTTAGCACAGTGATTACCGGCTCTTACACAAACATTATATTTATTTAAAAAAAATGCTACATCTTGACTAAAAATACCATCAATATTAAAAGCAACAATACCACTATCAGCTTCTTCATTTATAATTTGAATATATGGTATTTCTTTTAATTTATCAATTAAATATTTCTTTAATTTTTGTTCATAGATGCTAATAGTATCCATCCCAATAGATTCTAAATAATCTACTGCTGCTCCAAGACCAATAACACCTGCTATATTTGGTGTACCGGCTTCCAATCTTTGAGGAAGTTCTTTTAAATATACTTCATTTTCTGAATCAAAAGATTCATTCATACCACCACCAAGAGATAATGGTTCAACACTTTCTAATAATTCTTTTTTTCCATATAAAACACCAACTCCAGTTGGTCCACACATCTTATGCGCAGAGAAAGCTAAAAAGTCAACATCACTATCCTTTACATCTGTTTTTTTATGAGGAACACTTTGAGCCCCATCACAAACTACAAATATATTATTAGCATGAGCAAACTTACATATCTCTTTAATTGGACGAATATCACCTACTACATTAGTTATTTCAGCAAGAGCGATTACTTTAGTTTTAGGACTAACTACAGATTTTACTGCATCTAATGTAATATGTAAATTACTATCTAATGGTACATACTTAATAACTAAATTATGTTTATTTGCTAAATTAAACCAAGGAAGAACATTACTAGCATGTTCAGCATTAGAAATAACAATTTCATCACCAGGTTCTAATAATTTATCAAAAAAGCCACTTGCTATAATATTTAAACTTTCTGTGGCACCAGACGTAAAAATAACTTCTTCTGGCTCTGCATTAATAAATTTAGCTACTTTTACTCTTGCATCTTCATAATTAACATCTACTTTATAACTAATTGAATAATCTCCTCTATGGGCATTAGCACTATATGTTTTATAATAATCATTCATAGCATCAATTACTGAATTTGGCTTAAAAGTAGTAGCTCCATTATCTAAATATATTAAATCTTGTTTAAACATTGGAAAATCTTCTCTATGCATTTTATCACCTCCTAATTAATTAAATCAGTTATTTTATTTTGCAATTTTTTATTATCAATTATTTTAATTATAAAACCTTTTATAATAAGGTTAGTTGCTTCTTTTTTATCTATACCCTTACTCATAAGATAGAATAGTTCATCTAATCTAACTCCCCCAATAGTAGTATTATGATTAGCTATAACTTTTGATGTACTTATGTACATATTAGGATTACTCATAACTAATCCATTATTTAAATTAATTATTCTCATATTTTCATCTAATACATTGTTTAACTTATCAGTATGAACATATCCATTTACATCAGCATTTAATTTACCACCATTATTAATACCATTTATATTAACTACTATATTTGCTTCTTCTTTTATAAAGTCAGTATATATATTTAAATTATACTTCCCTTTATTAATAAAACTATGATTTAAAATAAATGATGATTTATTATTAGCTTTTACAACTATTCTACTATTTAATTCATTTATATTATTAAAATAATTAACAATTAAAGATGCATTATCTTGAATATTAATTTCTAAATCAATAATATTACAATTAAATAAATTAAGAATGCATTTTCCACTTACTTCAATACTTTTAATATTTTTATTTTCTATAAATAATTCTTCATTATTTAATATAATACTATCTACTTCTATACTATGCTTCATAAGTATTCTCACTTACTTTATTTAACCCAGAAAATGACTTATATCCTTCATTTTCTATTTTCTCTGCTAAAGATAAATTTCCTGTTTGTACTATATGACCATTAGAAAGTACATGTACATAATCACATTTTAACATTTTTAATATTTCTGGATGATGTGATACTATTAATATACTGCAATCATGTGATGATTTATATTCATTAATGCTTTCACATACTATTTTTAAACTATCTACATCAAGTCCACTATCAATTTCATCTAAAATAATAAACTTAGGTTCTAGCATCCATAAATGAAGAAGTTCATTTTTCTTTCTTTCTCCACCACTCATACCTTCATTAATTCCACGATGGATAAAACTTTTAGGAATATCTAACTTTTTACATATTTCTTCCATTTTTTTATTAAATTCAAAAATTGGCACTAAAGCACCTTGTTTTTGTGAAAGAGCTAGTCTAAGCATTTCAGCATTAGTTACTCCAGGTATTTCAATTGGACTTTGATTAAGTAAAAATATTCCAGCTCTTGCTCTTTCTGTTACATCCATTTTTAAAATATCTTTAGCATCATAAATAATACTTCCTGATGATACGATATAATCAGGATCTCCCATAATAACTTTACATATCGTACTTTTACCAATCCCATTAGGCCCCATAATAGCATGAATTTCATTTAATTTAATATCTAAATTAAAACCTTTTAATATTTCTTTTTGATCTATTTTAACGCTTATATTATCTATTTTAAGCATAATGCATCACCAAAGTTATTTTACTACATTTAATTAAAAAAAGCACTATTTATCGTTAGTAATATTACCATTTCCACTAACAGGTATTTCTTCACCTAAATATGTGCTTTTAGGTTTAATAATACATTTTATAAAATCTTTATCACGAGCTAGTACTTCTCTAATTTCTCGAAACATCGCCCCACTATATTTTCTTGGATTAGCTTTAATTCCTACTGCATTTATTTTTAAACTACTTGCTATATATAAACTACGATATAAATGATAGTTTTGAGTTACTATAATAAGATTATCCACTTTAAAAATATTTTTAGCACGATAGATACTATCATAAGTTGAAAACCCAGCATGATCCATAAAGATATCTTCACTTTTTACGCCTTTTTCTATAGCATATTTTTTCATGATATTTACTTCATCATAATCATCTCTTCCATGGTCTCCACTCATAATTATTTTATTTACTATACCAGTATTATAAACTTCAATAGCTGCATCTAATCTATCAGCAAGCATTGGACTTGGACTATCACCCCATACACCAGCGCCTAATACTAAAATTGCATCACTTTTATTTAAATCATCAACGTTAACTATCTTATTTTTCGTTTTTATAACAACAAAAGCATTTATTCCTAAAACTAATAAACCAATAAATACCATTACACCAAATATAATTATTATAATCTTTTTCATATATACCTCTTTTTTATTATACTATATATTTTAATTAATTTATATTTTCTTTTATTTCTTAATTTTTAACTAAATAAAAAGAATTAACTTAAAATTAATTCTTAATAATAAATAGTACCATAATCATCATTACCTGGACCTGTCCAAATAATAAAATGAATTCCATAATACTTATTTCCACATTCGTCAACTATCTCATCACAACCATAATAATGTAAATTTTTAATTACTTCACGATCATATAAATCATAATAAACATCTAATCCTTTATCTTTACATTCTTTTTTAGTATCGTAAATATATGTATACTTTTTACTAAACTTTTTAGAACGACATCTTTGAGTTGTTTTGATTGTAGTAGTAGACTTCTTGCTTGTTGCTTCTTGAGTAGTAACTTTTTTATTTGCCGTAGTAGTCTTTTTAGTTTCTTTTGTTGTACTACTTTGTTTTGTAGTTGTAGTACTCGAAATTATTTCCATAGAATTTTCAATATTTTTGCTTTCTTCTTTTTTATCACATCCACTAACAACAGTAATTAATAAAGCACTTAATAAAATAATTGCAATATTTTTAATAATATCCATAATAATCTCCTATATAACTAAATCAACTAATAAACCAATAATTACTCCCACAAAATAAATAATACCTAGAACACTTAAATTCTCTTTTAGATTTTTATTAGTTCTAAATAATAGTAATATGCCAATACCACTACCAGTTAAAAGTCCAGAAAGCATTGTTCCTACTGTAATAAGTTTTGATAAATACATTTCTGTAATAATAACGCTACTAACACAATTAGGAATAAGTCCAACTAAACTTGATATAAAATAAGTAAATATATTTTTACTTAATAATATATTTGAAATATTATCTTCTCCTACTTCAAATATTATAAAATTAATAAGTAAATTAGCAACTAAGATAAATAGTCCTATTTTTAAAGTATGCATAATACTTGAAAAAACAATTCCATGATTTTCACAACTACAATGTTCTTTTTCACAGTTTTCCGTAATATTAATATGATTATTATTCTTTTTATATACTAAATCTATGATGAAACCTATAAAAATACCAACAACCATTTTAAAGCCTACAATCTTTAAAAGAGTTAATATACTAGCTTTCTCACTTAACATAATAGGTAACATTTCATCACTTGTAGATAAAAAAACTGCAATTAAGGTTCCAAGCGTAATTACATGATTAGAAAATAGATTTGAAGCCATCGCACTAAATCCACATTGAGGAACTGCTCCAAGTAATCCACCTAATAATGGCCCCATTTTTTTATTCTTAGCTAAAATTTTTTCATTTTTAGAATTTAATTTATGTTCAATTAATTCTAAAATTACAAAAGTTATAAATAAATATGGTAATAGTTTTAAAGTATCAACTAAACCATCAATTATAAAATCTATCATAAAACACCTTCCTTAAAATAATGCTAATAATATAATTAAGAATACTCTTTTGCTTCTAACTTTTTTAGCATTTTATTCACAACTTTTACATATACCACTTATAATAATGTGTTCTTTATTAGATTTAAAATTATGTTTAGTTAAAATATGATTAGTTAAATCATTAATACATTTACAATCAACATGAATAAGTTTTCCACATTTATCACATTTTAAGTAGAAATGATTCTCTTTTGCACATTTTTCTAAATATTGATAATAAGTTATATTATCTGTCCCGATTGTTTTACTTATAATACCTTCTAAAACTAATTTATCCACTAAACGATATATTGTAGTTAATCCAACATTATTATTTAATTTCGAATATATATCCTTAATAGTAAATTCACTCTTTTGTTTTTTTATTATATCTAATATTATATCTTTTTGTTTTGTATTATAAGTCATAATAATCCTTCCTTTAAATTTGAAAATGATTTTCATATTACATTATACTATATTTGATAATTATTGCAAGAAAAAAATTATACTAACGTATAATCTATCTTGATATAAATATATTAACAATAGTTATTATCGATATTAAAATTGTTAATACAATTATCATATCAACTCTTTTTAATAAATCATTTTTGATATCTTCAATTTTCTTTCCTTCACTCTTTTTTAACTTAATTATTGTATTAATACCTATAATAAATAAAACAATAATTAAAATAATATCAATTATTAATAATGATTTCATACTGTCTCCTATTTATTAATCACTTATTATTTCTTTTACCAACTCTACATTATCTGTAATAATATTATCAACTCTGAATTCAATCATTTTTTTAATATCTATTTCATTATTAACCGTCCATACATGAACTTCCTTTCCTTTATCATGTATTATCTCTACAAGTTCTTTATTAATGTTATTTTTTTGAATACTATATCCATCTACATTTAAATCTAAGTAATCTTTATTCATATTTCCAATTATGTATAAAGTTTTTATATTACTAATATCTTTAACACTTAATAATAAATCATATTTAAATGATGATATTATACAGTTTTCTGCAAAATCATATTTATTTATTAAATCTACTACACTTTTAACATAACTTTTAGTATTTTTTCCTTTTTTAAGATCAATATTTAATTTAATATTATTATCTTTAGCAAATTTTATGGCATCTTCTAATAATGGTATTTTATCTGTAATTTCATTTTTTTCAAAACTAATTTTACTTAATTCTTCATAATTAATATCCGATATTTTTTTTAACTTATTACCTATTTTTAATTCATGATTATGAATAACAACTAATAAATTATCTTTAGTTTGATGAACATCTAGTTCAATATAATCAGCTTCTAATTTTTTAGCATTAATAAAAGCAGACATTGTATTTTCTGGATAATTTAAACTATCACCTCTATGAGCAGTAACTTCTATCTTATTATCACTTAGCATTCTTATATTTATAATAAGTGTAATTAATATATATATTAATATACATAATTTAATAATTATTCTCATTTAACTTCTCCATAATTACATATATTATACTATAAATTATTCAATTTAAAAAGCAGGCTGTACCTGCATTATCACTCACCTTTCTAAAGTAAATATTAAATATATAAAAAGATATAAGGGATAGGAAAAAAGTATAAATTAATAAATTATTTAATATTTACTATAATTTTTAATAAATAATTATTGTTCTTCTATTATGCCTCCTTTTTTATTTGAATATTTAATTAGTATATTCATGTAAACTATCTTTTTTGTTTACAAATTAATAATAACAGTAAAATATTAAAATAATATTAAAAAGAAAAATTCACTTCAAATTGAAGTGAATTTATAATTATCTATTTTTTCTTTAGGATTGTCATTTCCATTATTTCTTTAGTAATACATGCAAGAACAATAGTTGCTATAGTAGCTGGTAAATATATAGTCCAGAAACCATAAGGATTTTGAATAGTATTCTTACCAAGTATTCTAATAATTAAAATTGCTATTGGATAATGAAGCATATAAACATATAATGAAATACTTCCTAAATAACCAAATAATCCATTTGTAGCTTTATTATTTAATGCTTTAGTTAAACCATCTTCATTAATTAAAGATAATGCAACAACTAAGATACATAAGAATGCTACTGGCCATCTTTCTAATTTGAAGTAAGTTGGTTGATAAATTACATACCAAATTAATAATCCAGATGCAACAATATTTAATATTGTTAAAGCCATTCTACCGCCATTTGTAAATTTATGTTCTTTAACTTTTTCAATTAAGTAATAAAGAATCATACCAATGAACATACCAATCATAACAAATACTAATCCATTATTGAATCCTAATACGGCAGTTGCACTAGTAGCATTACCACCCATTCCATTAGTAGATGCAAGTTGTTGTCCTAAAGTAGACCATGCAGTTTGAGCAGCTCTAGTTCCAGTAAATGACCACCATCCAGCAAAGAATATAGCGCCAAATGGAGCAACTAAACCAGCCATTACATCTTCATTTTTAGCAAGTCCCCAATATAAGAAGTATCCAACAATAATAATTGCAGATATAAACCATAATGGTCCATTTAAATTGAAGAACTCACCACCAGCACTTCTAAGACCTACAGCATGGAAGCCTAAGAATTCCCATATACTATTAACTAGCATAACTAAGGTTTCTTGAAGCCCATACTCAGGATAATAGAATTTGGTACAAATAATAACTCCTAATATATATCCAATAATTAAAACTGGGATTAATGATTTAATTCTAGACCAAGTATACTCCCAAGCTCTTGAAGCTGCACTCCTTTCCATATATTTTTTGTCTTTAGATAATTTCTTATGATGTCTTACTAAGAAATATCCTGCTGTCACAGTAAAGATTAATAAGACTTCACTAGATCCAAAGAACCAATTTGATGTTTCCATATAATAACCATTAGTACCATTACAAGTACGTGCAATTATCCAACCAATATGGAAGCCAACAATTGCAATCGCAATTATAAAACGCCAAAATTCAATTGCAACATTTCTTTTAGATGTTTCTTTTTCCATCCCTTTTCTCCTTCTAATATAGCCTTATACTATACAATTAAATAATATCACAACCAAAGTTAATATACAATTAAATTTTAAATTAAAAAAAAGAAGATTTCTCTTCTTACTTATTTTTACCTAAAATATCTCTCGCAGCAATTAAACCAGTAGCAGCTGCTGTTACAATATTACCAGCTTTGCCAGCACCATCACCAATAAAATAAATATTATCTTCATCTAATTTAAACTTATTATCGGTTTTTATTTCATTAGAAAAGAATTTAATCTCAGGTCCATATAGAAGTGTATCATCATTATTAACACCAGGTATTATTTCATCTAATTTTTCTAATCCTTCTAAAATATTTGTAATTATACGATGTGGCATAACTAAAGCTAAATCACCAGCAACACAATCTTTTAAGGTTGGTTCAATAAAACCTTTATTAATGCGGTGCCATTCACTTCTTCTACCATTTTTTAAATCTTTAAGTGATTGAATAATAGGTTTACCATCACCTAATACATTAGCTATTCTAGCAATACTTTCACCATAAGCTCTTGTATTAGTTACTGGTTCTGTTAAAGTAACCTTTGAAATAAAGGCAAAGTTAGTATTTTTAGATTTTACATCTTTTAAAGCATGACCATTTACACAAATATAGCCATAATAGTTCTCTTTCGTTACAAAACCACCTGGATTAGTACAAAATGTTCTTATTTCATCAGAATATGTTTTAGTTTTAATAAAGATTGTTGGATCATAAATTACACTCGTTAAATCTTCCATTATTTCTTTACGCACTTCTACTCTAACCCCAATCTCAATACTTTGAGAATAATAGGGAATATTATGTTTATCAGCATATTCTTGAACCCATTTAGCACCAGTTCTACCAGGAGCAACAATGACATATTTACTTGTTATTTTATCTTTTATTTTATTTGATTTATAAATAATTTCATGTTCACTTTCACTTTTAGTAATAATATCTAATACATCTGTTCTATCAATTAGAGTTACTCCTTTTTCTTTTAAATATTCGCAGATACCTTCAATGTATTCTGGCAAATGATCACTACCTAAATGTTTTTGTTTAATAACTAAAAGTCTTGCTCCAGATATTGATACTTTCTTTTTTATAGCATTAGCTTCATTCATATTAGATGGATAAACATCAGCGTCCATTTTAAATTTAGTAAATACTTTTTCTGTATCATCTATTATTTTATCAGCTTCAGTTTCACTCATATATTTATACATATCACTTTTACCTAGTTTAGGAATAAAGTTTAGTTTACCATCACTAAAAGTACCTGCTCCGCCATAACCAGATAAGATAGCACAAGGATTACAATTTTGACAAGGCTTATTATATTTATTCATAGGACAAACTCTTGTCTTAACTTCACTGCCTCTATCAATTATCGCTATTTTTAATTTAGGATTATTCTCTATTAACTCATATGCACTAAATAATCCTGCCGGTCCTGCCCCTATTATTACTACATCAAACTTCATATTTTTACCACCGATTATAATTCTATCATAAGAGAAGAAAAAAATCTCTAAATAAGAGATTAAATTTTCAATTTGTTAGCTAGATTAAAGGTACAGCACTTATAGCTTATGAAATTTGCCCTTTTTTAGTTTCTTCATTTTTTAATTCTAATTTTAAAGCACTAACTAAAGTACATATTAAACCAATAATAATATAAAAATAAAAATTAATAGTTCGATTTAAAATAGTTGCTCCAGATAATATATTAGCCCCAAATACATGATGATAAATTCCTAAAAATGCCCCTTCACTTATACCTACTGCCCCAGGAAGTGGCATACTAGATACTGAAACATAAAGCATAGCTTGAATACTTAAAATTTGTAAATAATTATATTCATTTAGCCCAAAAGCTTTATATACAAAATAAGTAATACTATAATATGCTATAACTTGACATAATACAATAAAAAATGATTTTAAATATACGCTTTTATGTTTTCTAATGATTTTACTACTATCATTATAACTTTTTAAAGTATCATTTAAATTTTCTTTAATTTTATCAACATTTTTATATTTTAATTTACTTAATATTTTTACTACAAAATTAACTATTTTTTTGGCTAATGAATTAGAAAATAAACAAACCATCATGGTAAGTAAAGCAATTAAATTTAAAGATACTCCAAAAATAAATAACCATATAAGTCCATCCTTAATAAAATTATAATTAATAATTGCACCAACTATCCCACAAATAATAGTAATTATTTGAAAACAAATGAGCTGTATTAACAATGATACCGTTGCCTTAGGTATAGGTATTCCTTCTTTATGCATATAGTATATTTCCATAGGCTGTCCTCCGCTTGCAGCAGGAGTTATACCACTAAAGAAAAACTCTACTAAGGAATATCTCATCATACTAGAAAAATCGACTTTATTTCCTAATGATTTTAAAATACTTTTAATATTTAATGACTCAAAAATAAAATATAACGCCATGCATACAATACCAAAAAGTACATAAGTTTTATTTACATTTAAAATTATATCAATAAGCTCACTTATATCTTGACCTTGAAAAACTACTAAAAAAGTAGTAATAATTAATATAATAAATACAATTAAATTCCTAATTAATCTTTTTGAATTTTTCATAACCACACTATCCTATATTTATTTTTGATTACTTCCGATGATTCTTAAATATGATTTATAAGCTTCATTTGTAATACTATCCCATGTCTTATAAATATTTTTATAAACATTTTTAGAAACTTTATTGTATAGTTTTTCGTCATTTAATACTTCCATTATTTTCTCTGCATATTTAGATGGATTAGGTACAGACATAAACCCAGTTTCATTATTTATAATATCTGAAGCTGTAATAGCACCATATAAAAATAAACTTGGTGTTTTTTGACTAGCTGCTTCTAATTGTACGATTGAATTAGCATCATACATTGAAGGAAACAAAAATAAATCAGCGCGATTATAATAATATGATAATAATTCTCTATCCATAACTTTACCACAAAATATTACCTTATTATCTAATTTTTTCTCTTTAACATATTTTTTTAAAGCGCCTTCATCTGGCCCTATACCAACATATAACATTTTATAATTAAAATTAGGTTTCATTTCATCTAATTTTTTCAATGCATCTACTATAAAGAAAATATTTTTTAAACTAAACAATCGTCCAACAAATAAAAATACTTTATCATCATCCTTAATATTATGTTTTTCATTAATTATTTGATGAGCTTTTTTTACATCCTTAACTAATGTCATTTCTGTAGCATTAGGCATTACTTTAGGAAGAGTATGATACCCATATTCTTCATAGAATAAGTGTGCTACCCCACCATTAACAGCCCAGCATTCATCACATTTTTCATAATACTTTATTAACTTATTTAAAACCATTTTAGTAATAATCTTTGAATGTGTAATATTAAGTAAATCCCTTTTGTGCTGACTATGCATAGTTGCAACCACTGGTATATGATTTTTTTTGCATACCTAATTGCTGTCATTCCTAAAGAAAATGGAGAATGAACATGAATTATATCTAAATTATACATCGAAAGCTCTCTATAAAACTGAACATCTATTTTAGGTAATGCAAAAGTATATTCAACAGTTGGTATTTTAATAGATTTCACCCTTACAACTTTATAAGGGTAAATACTATCATCATATTCTTTCTTATAATCTGGAACAAATACAATGACATTAGCCTTTTTACTTAAAAGTCTAGCATAATTATCTACAACAGATACTACTCCATCGACTGCTGGATAAAAAGCATCATTAAATAATCCTATCGTTATTCTCTTTTTCATAAACCACACCTAATTTTTACTACTTATTTTTAGTATCTATACTCCCTTTAAATACTACATTCTTATCATAAAGATACTCTAATATAAAATTACATAACATATTAAGTAAAGTAACTAATATATCATTCCAATGAAGCGTTTCTGCTAAATAATTACCAACTATAGTAGATAATGGCGTAAATATTAAATAAAATATCATAACCAAGAACATTGCTTTTGGAATATTAGCACTTGATTTAAAAGTATATTCTCTATTTAATGTAAAATTCCATAATACTGATAAAATAAGTGCAATTAAATAACAAGGTGCATAAGTAAAATCAGTAAACTTATCTAATAAAGTAAAAGAAACTATCTCTATAATTCCAGCAGATACACTAAAAATCGTAAATTTTATTTTTCTTATTAATTCTTTATTTTTCATAAAAGCCTTATAATGCTATCTCATTAATTTTAGAATAATTATTTAAAGAAATAGTTGAGACCATTTGACGTAACTCAGTTAATAATTCTTCAGTTTGCTTACTATCACCTATAATATTTTTAGTTGTATAAGTATCTAATATATTATATATTTTACCAAGCTTTTCTAAAATATTCATTAAATCTATTTCATTATAATTTTCAAATAATTTAATATAAAATTTTGAATTTAAGCAATCTTCAAGTATTTGCAATAAACTATTATATGTTTTATCAACTAAATCATCACATATAGTCTCGACTAATCCATAACTACTATGAAAAGTTGTATCATAAGTATAATTACCACTAACTTTATTAGTAATATTCTTTCTTACTTCAATGTCTTTATTTAAAACATTATGAGTTAGCATAGTGCTAAATTTCTCAGTAATATACTCTTGTATCATACTTAATCCTGCTAAACACTCTAAAGGATTAATATCTAAATCTTTATTATCCGCAAGTTTAGAAACTTTTTCTTCAATTACTTTTATATCTTCCCACTTCATAGCTTTATAATCAAATAGTAAATGTCCTATTTCATGATATAAAATAGTTTTACGTTTAAATTCATCATTAATATCGTTTTCTCTTAAAACTATTAATTTAGTTTTGTGAGCAAATTTACCACCAGCATTACATGCACCAGCTATATCTCCCAATCCTATTTTTAAGCCTTTATATCTTTCTCTAAAATCATCATTTATCAAATCTTCATTTAAACAAAAACGTACTAGTTCTTTAATATCATTTCTAATTATTTGTTTTTCATCATCTGTTAAATTTCTCATGAAACACCTAATCAATATTTATTAATTCGTATTCTTTTGTTCCAAAGCCAAGCGCATCAGCAGCATCTATAGTATGCTCCCCATGTCTAGAACTCACTCTTTCTAAAAAATGTTCTTTACCAGAATCTTGAGAATTTTTTACTAGATCTAATGAAGCCATATCTATCGCAACTGGATCCGTGCTTATTAAAATTCCAATATCTTTCATGCAAGGATCTTCGGCAACCGCGCAACAATCACAATCAACACTCATATTTTTCATAGTATTAATATAAATAATTTTACCTTTAAATAAATTATGAACACTACAAGCAGCATCAGCCATAGATTCTAAAAATAAATCTTGGGCAGGTAAATTATCCCATAATGTATCAGCATTTTTATTAGTACCAGCTGAATGAATCCATGTTTTTCCAAGTCTAGATGCACAACCAATTGATAATTGCTTTAAGGCACCACCAAAGCCACCCATAGGATGTCCTTTAAAATGAGATAATACTAACATTGAATCATAATTAGTAATATGACTTCCTACGTAATTTTCTTTTAAAACTTTACCATTAGGAATTGCTAAAGTTAATGAATCTTCTCTATCCATTATATCAACATTAAATGATTTACTCCAACCATGTTTTTCCATTAATTTATCATGATCTTCATTATTAGTTCTCTCACCATCATAGGCAGTATTACATTCTACGACTGTTCCACCTACTAAATCAATAATAGGTTTAACAAAGTCTGGTCCTAAATAATTTTGATTACCTTCTTCTCCTGAATGTAATTTTACAGCTACTTTGCCTGTTAAATTTAATCCTAATGTTTTATATAATTTTATTAATCCTTCACTACTTGTATCTTTTGTAAAATAAACTTTTGCTTTTTCCATAATTATTCTCTCCTTATAAAATATATTGTATCACAATTTTACCTAATTATTAAATCAACATTTGCATATTTGTCTACTGCTTCTATTATTTTATGCTTATCTTCATTACTAAAATAGAAATAAACTGGTGTATCTGTTAAAACTGTTATTGTATATTTTCCAATAACTACGGCTTTAATCATTTTCCATTTAAATAACATTTTAATTCCATAAAAGGATTCATCAGTTATTCCATTTTTATCTATTTTAATATTATTTTTAAAGTTATTTTTTCTTCTAACATGATATAGACTAAAAACATTTATTAAAGTAATAATCAAATAAGCAATATCACAAACAAATATAAATGGAATAAAAAACCATAACTTACAACATAAATTACTTTTAGAACAAATAAATGCAAAAATAACTCCCAAAATTAATATCCATATAAATAATATCAGCCTACTGTACATATATGAATATCCTTCATATTTTCTTCTTTTTAAAATTTTTCTTTTATGGAATGCTATCCCCCTTGCTTCATCAAAACAAGCAAAATAATTATTACTTAAATCTGTTTCAATTTTCATTAATTTCACCTCTATTATAATTATACTAAAAAAATGCATAATAAAAAAGTAGAAATTTATCTACTTAGAATTATTACTATATTTCTTTCCAAATTGCTTTTAAGGTATGGTCATAATTTTGGACTATATTTAAATCCTTTGTTATATAGTATGGTTCATAAGCTGTTGCTGTAGCACCTTCTTCTAATTGAACATGAGTTATATAAGCGTATGTCACTCCTGCAGTACCATACGATATCCCCATATAAGATATTGTAGAATTTTCTTTTGTGGTAAATATTTTTATACCTTCTATAGTATTATTAAAATAATAATTTTCATAAGTTGAATCACTATAATTAGGGGAAAATAATAAACGTATACTGTCATACCCCTGTGTGCATCGATTATCACATTCTTCAACATATCCCATAACTGTTAATGTATATCTTGTATTTTCTTTAAAATTATTAATAGGAAGTTTATTCCCACCATAGCAATATTTTAAATGAGCATTGGCAAAAGTAAATACATAATGATCATTTTCATACTTAGCACCACTTATAGCTAAGAGCCAATCATGCTCATTAAACATATTCTTCCCATTCCAACCTAAGAACTCATATCCTTCTTTAGTTGGCTCTGGTAATTCTCCATATACTCCGCTAGCAAGCACTTTTTTAGTGGTAGTATTAAGTTTCCCACCTTCTGGATTAAAAGTTACTGTTATTAACTCTTCTTCTAATACTTCTTCTACGACTATCTTTCCTTTAAATCTTGCTTTTTGATCTTCATTTTGCTCACTTCCATTATTTTTGAAGTATATCTTAAGTTCATATTGATGTTCTTTTTTATCTACAGTATTAAAGTATCCATATCCAATATACTGAGTACCATTTGTTTTAATGATAGTGCTTTCTATATCTTCTAAAGGACTTCCACTTTCATTTAAGGTATTTTTGATACTATAGGTTAAGGCTCCTTCACTAAAGGTATTCTCTTCTATTTCAATTCCAATTTTATAATTCATTTCTAAATCAGTAGTATTAGTTCCTTTTAAGGTTATTGTTTTAGTAAACCATTCTTTTTCTTTGGGATAGATTCCATATAGTTCAATTAAGTTTGAGTCTTCACTATATTCTATTTCCATTATGCCACCTGATAAACTTATCGTACTAGCATTTTCGGTTCCTAATAATCTAGCACTAAAATAGGCATAAGAAAGACCCACCGTTATAATGAACACTAAGGCTAGTGAGATACTTAATATTAATCCTTGTTTTGTTTTTTCCATATAAAAATCACCTATCTTCAAGGTGATTATATCATTAAAATACCCCCCGCAAGTGTCAAATTGATGTAAAGCTGTTTTATCTTAAATTTGTGGTAAAATATTAATTGAAAAGAGCGGAAGCCCCCCAAGTGGCCGATCTTCATCTTTTCAGATTGGATCGGCACAACTTCGGTTGTGCCCTTTTTTTAATATTTAAATAATATTGCTACTAAATAAATTATATATCTTTTATACTATGAACTATTTCACTAAATCTTAAAGCATTTGATGCTTTTACTAAAAGAGTATCATCTGGTTTTAATATTTCATTTAATTTATTTATTGCATCTGTTAAAGTATCAAAGGTAAAAATATTTTCTTTTTTGATGCCATTTTTTAAAGCAGATGAAGCGATATATTTAGCATCTTCCCCTACTGTTATTAAAATATCTATCTTATTATCAGCTACATATTTTCCTACTTCCTCATGTAATTTAACTGAATACTCTCCAAGTTCTAACATACTACCTAAACAAGCTATTTTTCTTTTCTTAGATAACTTTAAAATATCAAGACTACTTTTCATAGAATCAACACTAGCATTATAACAATCATTAATTATATGAATATTACTTGGTGTATCAATAAACTCTAGTCTATTATTAGTAAGAGTTAAATCTTTAATACCCAATATTATTTTATTTGGTTCCATGTCTAGTAAAGTGCCAACTGCAAAGGCAACTAAACTATTATAGACAAATGAAATACTTGGCACTTTACATAAAACTTTATAAGTATTATTTTTATAAACAAGATTAAATTTAGCCCCATTATTATCAATTGAAATATCTTTAGCCATTATATCACTTTCATTATTAATACCAATAGTTAAGATATTTTTAGAATTATTTAAATAATATTCATGTAATAAATCATTATCATTATTAATAATTAAAATACCATTTTCTACTAAACCATTTTTAATTTCTAATTTAGCTTTTAAAATGTTTTCTCTAGACCCTAAATTTCCAATATGAGCAGTTCCCACATTAGTAATAACTGCAATATGTGGTTTCACAATATTTGTTAAATAATCTATTTCTCCTAAGTTATTCATTCCCATTTCAATAACTGCGCACTCTTCATCACTAAGCCTTAAAAGAGTTAAAGGAACCCCTAAATCATTATTATAATTACCTTCTGTTTTAAGGGTTTTATAACTTTTAGATAACGTACTATAAATCATATCTTTAGTAGATGTTTTGCCTACACTACCAGTTATACCAATAAATTTAGCCTTACTATTATTTCTTATATAAACTCCTAAATCTCTTAAGGCTTTTCTTGCATTAGATACTAGAATAATTGGTTTATTATAATGATATGTATCATCTTTAATAAAACTTTTTTCTTCTAATATGCAAGCACATGCTCCTTTTTCAAATGCTTCTTGATATAAATTATTACCATCAAAATTAGTGCCTTTAATTCCAAGATAAACATCACCTTTAGTTAAAGAACGTGTATCTTTAGTAAAACTATTACAAACAATATTTTCATCACCACAAAACAATTTACCATTACAAATATTTACTATATCTTTTACTAATAACTTCATCTTACCACCACTATAAATATATCAAAAAAAGATAAATATTACTACTTACCTTTCATCATAATCATCTAAAAAGCTTTTATATACACCATCTTTTTTAGTTCCTAGTATGCAATTTAAATTTATATTATCTAAAGCTTTAAATATATTGTAATCCACATCAGGATTAACTTTACGTAAATTTTCAATTAACTTTTTCATTTCTTTTCGTTTACTAGTACCATCGTCAACTAACGCACAATTTTCTGTAAAACGACAAGCACAATTAATGAACGTTAAATTATTCCCTTTAGCCCATGTTTTAACTGATGCTTCTTTTACTAAATAAAGTGGTCTAATAAGTTCTAAACCTTCATAATTATCACTATGAAGTTTAGGCATCATAGTTTTAATTTCTGAGCCATAAAACATAGATAAAAGTGTGGTTTCAATTACATCATCAAAATGATGCCCTAAAGCAATTTTATTACACCCGAGTTCCTTGGCTTTATTATACAAGTGCCCCCTACGCATTCTAGCGCACAAATAACAAGGATTGCCTTCAGTTAAACTATCAACTATATTAAAAATATCACTTTCAAATATTTCAATAGGAACATTTAACTTTTTAGCATTATCTTCTATTAACTTACGGTTAACTTCATTATATCCAGGATCCATAACAACATATTTAGCATCAAAATTCACTTTACCATGACGTTTTAATTCTTGCACACATTTAGCAAGTAAAAATGAATCTTTTCCCCCACTAATACAAACCATTACTTTATCATTTTCTTGAATTAGTTTATAATCCTGCACTGCTTTAACAAATCGAGACCATATTTCTTTACGATATTTTTTTATTATTGAACGTTCTATTTCTTTATATTCTTCCATAATTAATCACTTCTTCTGCTGATTATACTCTAGATAAAAGGTTTTGGCAATTAAAAAGAAAGTATTTTACCTATTTAGAAATACTTTCTAGTTTTTCATTATTAAATGTATAAATAACTTTATTTAACTTATCTTCATAATTTTTTAATTTACTATTTTTAGTATACTTTTTTATTTCATTCTTAGTTAATAAATTATAAAGCTTATTATCTTTAATAAGTCCTTCAATAGTAGTAATTTCAACCATATTATTATTTACTTTAATATCAATTATTTCTCTTTGAATATTTGATTCTTCTTTAGTAATTATTTTATCTGTAAGATATGCGTTTAATACTTTAATATATTTTATCTTTACTCCATTATAGTCAAAGCTAATACTTTGATATTTATCATTAAATATTTTGGAATAAGAAGACTCTAAAATATTACTTTCGATAATTTGATTATCATCTTCTTTAGATAAATTGCTAAAATCAATTAAATTAAAAGCTAAATAATTTTTAAGTTCATCTGTTAAATTTCCATTATAATAATCTTTTAAATAACTACTTTCTTCATTTATGATGATATCTTCTAGCAAATATTCGTATTCCTTTATAAGTTCATCTAAAGTTGGCTTTTGAATAATAGTATCTTCTTTTTCTTCAGTATTTTCTTTTTCATTCTCTTTATCTTTTAAAGGTGCACTAATTACAGGTTTATCTTCAAAATATTTATTAAAATAATTATTAGTGTAAAGTATATACAATAAAAATATAATTACACATAATAGTATTAGGATTATTATATTTTTAAAGAATAATCTTCTTTTTTTCTCTCTAATTATTTTATTATAAGTTCTTTCTAATTCTTCCTTAAAACTTTTTTTAATTTGTAAATCAATATAGTCTGTTAATTCTTCTTTAACCTTTGTTAAATCAATTTCTTCTTTTTTATCTTCTTTTAAATTTGTCTTTGCCATATAAACCTTTCTATAATTAAATTCTATCATAAAGAAAGAAGGCTTTAAAGCCTTTTAAGTTAATTTCTAATTTTAAATGTTTTAGGTGCAAGTTTATAAACTAAAATTAAAGATATAATTGAATATACCACACTAAATATAATGGTACATACTCCATATATTAAAGTAGGAACTTGTATTTGAATCATATAATAGCATACTAAATAAGTAAGAGCTTGCACTATTTTATAAGTACCACTTTTAAGTTCAGTATTTGCATTGTAAGGTTGAAGTAAATAATACATTACTAAATAATGAATTGAAAAAAAGATACTCATAGATATAATAGATACAAATAAAACAATATAATTTAAATTATTACTAGTTCCGCCTGTCAAATATAAAATAATTGGAAGGCCTACCGCAATAATTAGAGCTGGTTCTAAATTAAGTTTAATTAAAGTTTTAAGTCTTTCTTTAAATAAGCCTAAAATAACACTTGGTCTTCTAAAAAAACGATAAGTAAGCATTGAATGATCACAATTAATAAATAAACTTTGAGTAAGAACAGTTCCCCTATTTAAATAGTACATAATGAACACAAAATAAGGTAAATATTTTAAAGGAACTCTATTAATTTCATCATGCGATTCAGGTACAAACACTACTAATAAAATGGCTAATACTAAAATTCCTAAAAGAATTAGTGATTGAATATTAACGGCTTTAGTTAAGACTTTACGATGTCTTTTAACAAATAAATCATGGAAATATGCATAACCATTTTTATTACTATCATATTTTACTTTATATTCAATTTGTTTTTGAGTGTTTTCTCTTAAAACTGCTTCATTATTAAATTTATCAAAATCGTTGACATTTTTAAGAGTAGTTTTATATATTTTTAAGTAATCTTTAAATTCAAATATTTTTTTAATACTATAAATAGAAGTTAAAGTTAGGATAAATAAAATTATCAAAAATAAATTATTAGATATTTTAATATTAAAAAGTGGTAAGACTATAGCAAGTATACATAAAATAACTGTTGCTACAATGCTAGGGACTCCATTAAATAATGGCTCATATTTATTAGTTTTATTTGCATATACTATATTTATTCCCATCATAGTAATTTTAGATAATACTACAAATAAAGGTAATAATAAACCAATATATAATGGTATATTTAAAAGAATAGCTCCTATGATAGTTAAAGGCATAAATCCTATAAATGTTCTTAAAATATAATAAATATAGTTTGAAATACCATACTCTTTAGCATTCATTCGCATTAAAATAACACCATAATAATTATCATTAGATGATTCAAATAAATAATTTTTATATATAGTACCTATAAATGTAGAAAATATAAAAATATGTAATATATAATTAGCTTCTTCATTTTCAAAGAACAAACTAGTAATCATAAACATAAAAAATAAATAAATTATTTTACCTATAAATAATGTACCTATTTCTCTAAATATATTAAATACATTACCAAGAGTTTTAATATTAACATCATTATACCAATCATCAGGTACTATTTTTTTAATTAAAGGAATTCTTTTTAAAGAAAATATAATAGCATTAACTTTATATGTAGTTTTTAATTTAAAAGCTATTTTAAAAGTATCTAACATTTTATTCCTCCTTTAATGCATCAATTATCTTATTCTTATAATGTTCGTTATCTAAATTTTCCTTATCTATTTTTTCTAAAACACCCTTATTTAATATAACAATTTCATCACATAAATCTAAAGCAAGTTCCATTATATGAGTAGAAAATATTATAATATGATCTTTTTTTATTTTTTTAAGCATATCTTTCATTTCTTCTGCAACTACCACATCTAAAGATGTTAATGGTTCATCTAATAGTAATATATTAGGTCTAGATATTATATTAATTAGCATTTGCATTTTATTTTTCATACCATGGGAATAATCTTTTAATAATTTTTTACTATCTTCTTTATCTATTTTAATATAATCTAAATATTCATCTATAGTTTTTAAATCATTAATACGTTCTTTATTAATATCTATAAAAAACTTTAAAAATTCTCTTCCTGTTAAAAACTCTGGTACATTAGGAGTAGAAACTACATAACCAATATCTTCTGCCTTTATTTCCCTTTTCCCATTATCATTTAAATAGAATGATCCATCATCTATTTCTAAATCTTCATTAATACAGTTAAAAAGAGTTGTTTTACCTGCTCCATTACGACCAAGAAGTCCATAAATTTTTCCTTTTTCAAATGTAAAATTTATTCCTTTTAATACTTCTTTTTTATCAAATTTTTTCTTTAAATTTTCAATGACTAATTCCATAACAATCCTGCACTTTCAAAGCAATTATATCATATAAAAATAATAATACACATGAAATATTATATCTATTGTTCTTTTTTTATATTTAAAGTAGATTTATTTAATTATTTTATGTTATAATAATTAAAGAGTAAAAAGGTGGTGATGAAATGAATTCTGATAATACTAATAATCAAGCTAACAATAATGAGCCACACAACGAAGTTGTTCTTGATGAAAAACAATTAGTTACTGGCAATTCAAAATTAGTAACTTACAACTATGAAGATACCCCTATTACAGATATTGTTAATACAATAATATTAGACGCAATTAAAAATAAAGCATCAGATATTCATTTTGACCCATTTGAAGAAGGATTAAAAATACGTATGCGTATTGATGGAAGATTATCAGATTATAGTATTGTTCCTCAATATGTACAAAGAAATATGGTAACACGTATAAAAATTATTTCTGGTATGAATATTACTGAATCACGTGTTCCTCAAGATGGCGCAGTAAAAAATAGTTTAGAAGGCGTAGATGTAGACTTACGTGTTTCTTGTTTACCTACTAATTTAGGTGAAAAAGTTGTTATTCGTGTTTTAGATTATAAAATGTCATCAGCTGGTATTGAAAGTTTAGATTTTAATAAGATAAATTATGAAAAAATTCTTAAAATGATAAGTATTCCAAATGGAATTATTCTAGTTACTGGTGCTACTGGTTCTGGTAAATCAACTACTGTATATTCAATTTTACAAAGATTAAATACAGAAGATCGTAATATTATAACTGTTGAAGACCCAATAGAAATGAATATCGAAGGTATTAACCAAGTACAAGTTAACTC
>CACZRB010000039.1 GCA_902783555.1 uncultured Erysipelotrichaceae bacterium | reverse complement strand
TTTCTTTATATTTTTTAATCCAATCATTTAAAGTTCCTTTACCAACAATTCCTTCATCTATAGATACGGAAAGAATACTTTCACCATCAATCAATACTCGATTTATAATTCTTTCTTTTTCATGAACATCATAATAATTATTTTTGTTTTTTCTAATAATGTCAAAACCATGCTTATCAACTATTCTTGTTAAATATACAACTGTTGATTTATTAATATTATATTTTTTTACCAAATTTATAACCGATATTCCGTTTCGCCAATCATTATATAATTGAATTTTATCTTCATATCTTAATTTTCCCATATAAAAACCTCGTTTCTATGTCCAAGAAACGGGGTTCATATCACTTTTGAAGGCCTTTTTATTTTGCTATAAATACTAAATATACTAAAAACAATAAATAAATAATTGATATAATTGTGCCATTTATAGTATTACTTTTTTCTTTTTTAGAATTAACTCCTAATGCCATAGTCGAAAATACTCCTCCTATTAGTCCGCCAATATGAGCAGCATTATTTATTCCACTTAGCATAAATCCAATAAATAAATTGACTGCTATTACAGGTAATATTTCCTTTAATATTACATTTCCAAAATATAATCTATAATGATAACCAAAATATAATAAAGCACCAAATAATCCAAATATTGCTCCACTAGCACCTAAACTATTAAACGTACCCATACATGATAATAATGATCCAGTTATTCCACTAAAGAAATATATAAACATAAATTTCCATTTACCTAAAAACGTTTCTAATTGCTTACCTACGATAAATAAAGCATACATATTAGATAATAAATGGATTAAACCACCATGTAAAAATAAACTAGTAACAAGCCTATAAAACTCTCCCGATTTTACTAACGATGGATCTAAAATTAATTCATTTAATATAACTCTAGGATATGCCATTTCTAATACAAACATAACAATATTTATAAATATTAATGCATAAGTAATTACAGTTTTTTTAGGTTTAAATATCTTTTCAAATTCTTCATTTTCTTTTTCGTTTTTAACTGAAATATCATTAGTTAAATTTATTAAAGTCTCAAAACCATTTCCAGTACTTAAAGTCATCGTTTTAAGTTTAGGAAATATTCCTCCTAAACCGTCATCTTTTCTAACATCTTTCAAACTATCTATCTTATAATTATCAATATTTTTAATATTACTTATCTTAACGTCATCATTTAAATCTAATAAAATATTTAACGTTTTTAAATTAAATGAAAAAGTCTTTTTCTTAATTTGTTTTGTTACATTTTTAATCTTAAAATTATCAAATTTTAATTGGTCTATATTATGAATATAATTTGAATTAATTCTAATTACTTTATACGTAGCTTCTAAATTTTCAAGCCATATTTCGTTTTTTACACCATTAACTATAATAGGTTGATAATCTTCTTCCGTTACAAAATAATGAACTAATCTCATAACTATTTCATCTTTTTTATTTAAAACGGTATTCATAAAACACCTCCCTTTTTCATACATTATTTTATAACAAATAGAGTTTTTAGTAAAGGGGAGCAAAAATATGTCTAGAAAAGTAATAGCATTTTTATTTCTATTTAGTTTATGGTTTTTAGGTAGTATTTTTTTCCCATTTAATGAGGGATTTTATAGTTCAATAACAATTCCAAACATTATACCTACTCAAAATATTATCAGTTTAATATGGTTCGTAATCTACTTTTTTAATACAACTAGTATATTTTTCTTAATTAAAGATTATGATTTAAATGATGATTTTTATTTTATTATTATATTAAATTATTTATTTTGCGAGCTTTTCCCGCTATTTTTCTTCTTCTTTAATAGTTTAATATTATCAATGATATGTAATATAGTTATTGTTGTTAGTACAATTTTTTTAATAATTGAAACTAAAAAAATAAATAAACATTTAGCTTATTTATTTATTCCTTATTTATTATGGGGTTTTTACTTTCTTATATTATCTATTAGCATTTATCTTCTAAACTAGTTAACGTATTTAAAAACTCCTTAAATTCTTCTGGTAAAGGAGAATCAAAATGTAAATGCTTATGTGTAATTGGATGTTCAAAATCAATAGAACATGAATGTAAAAATTGACCAAATTCAGTACATTTATGATTTGTATATACCGGATCATTAAAAACAGGATGACCAATATACTTCATATGCACTCTAATTTGATGAGTACGACCTGTTTCTAATGATAAATTAATTAAAGTATACCCTTTATATCTTTTTAATACCTTTAAATGAGTTACTGCTTCTTTCCCATTATCTTTTGTTACACACATCTTTTTACGATCTTGTTTATCACGTCCAATTGGAGCATCAATAGTAGCTTTTTCACTATTTAATTGTCCAATTACTAAAGCAATATATTCTCTATGAATACTTTTATTTTTAAATCCCAAAGCCAATAATTCATGAGTCTTATTATTCTTAGCAACTACCATAAGTCCACTAGTATCTTTATCAATACGATGAACTATCCCAGGTCTAAACTTTTCACTACCATCACTAAGATTTTCAGTATACCCCATTAAAGCATTTACTAAAGTATGTTCAGTATTTCCATTTCCTGGATGTACAACCATTCCCGAAGGTTTATTAATAATCATCAAATCATTATCTTCATAAACAATATCTAATTTAATATTTTCCGGTTTTATATCTACATCTTTAATATAACTTTCATCTATAGTAATTAAATCATTTTCTTTTAATACATAATTAGATTTAATATTCTTATTATTAACCTTAATAAAATTTGTTTCTATCATTTTTTGAATTGTACTTCTAGAATAAGTAGTTTTTTCACTTAAATATTTATCAATTCTAACGCTTTTTTCTGCTAATACTTCCATAATCTTCTCCTTTAATACAAGATATTATTAATAAAACAACCCCTATAAATATACCTATATCACCTATATTAAAAATTGGATAATCATAACCAAATATTTTAAAATCTAAATAATCTCTTACATACCCTAAAAATATTCTATCTAATAAATTTCCAAGTACTCCTCCAAATAAAAATCCAAAAGCAAGTATATTTCTCTTACTTTCTTTAAATTCATCAATAAAAGAGTTTAAAATATATAATGCAATTAAACCAATTAAAATAAGTATTAATCTCTTACCAGCAAGTATACTCCAAGCTGCTCCTTCATTATGAACATAAGTTATACTAAAAAAATTACTAATAATAGGAATTGGTTTATTTAAAGTACAATATGCATCACAAATTATTTTTGTTACTTGATCTAATATCAAAACTATAATACATAAAATATAAATTTTCTTTTTCATAAGATTATTATACATTTTTTAATTCAATTCAACAAGTATTACATCTGTTCCAATTCTTTTTATTTGACTAAAATTTATTTTCGTTTCTCCACCAGAACTAAATCGTTTCATCATCTTAATTTCTCCAACAATTAAATTAGTAATTACTCCACTATCATTAATTTCAATATCAATTATTTTACCTATTTTAGTACCATTTAAAGTATTTATAATATCCTTTTGTTGTAAATCACTCATTAGCATAAAACCACCTATATAATTATATGTAATTTTTTATTTCATAAGCCTTTTTATATTCTTAATAGCATTTTTTTCTATTCTTGATACTTGAGCTTGAGATACCCCTAAATCATCTGCTATTTCCATCTGAGTCTTACCATACATATATCTTGAATATAAAACCCCTGCTTCTCTTTTATTAATCTTAGATAATGCATTTTTAAGAGCTAAATAATCATCTTTATCAGTTTTTTCTTTTTTATCTGCAATTTGATCTAATAAATAAATTGTATCGCCACCATCATTATATATCGGATCATATAAACTCATCGGACTAATTAAACTTTCAAGAGAAGATGCTAAATCATATTCAGTAATATTTAAAGCATGGCATATTTGTTTATGAGATGGTTCCACTCCATTTTTAGCAATATAATCATCACGATATTTTAACACTTGATAAGCATTATCTCTAATACTACGACTAATTCTTAGGACGCTAGAATCTCTAATAAATCTTTTTACTTCCCCAAGTATTAATGGAATAGCACTCGGCTGGTCTAAATACTTTATAAAAAATATACCACATTATATATTGTAGTATATCTTAATATCATTATTATCTAC
>CACZRB010000038.1 GCA_902783555.1 uncultured Erysipelotrichaceae bacterium | reverse complement strand
TAATAGCTAAACTTACTAATAATAATCCTATTATGGACATGCTAATAATTATCTTTTTATTACTTGCCATAGATGCCTCCAATTCTACTTATATTTTATAATTATTTTGCTAGTTCATAGATTGCTGTTTGAAGTTGAT
Organism: uncultured Erysipelotrichaceae bacterium; assembly: GCA_902783555.1. Taxonomy (GTDB): domain Bacteria; phylum Bacillota_I; class Bacilli_A; order RF39; family UBA660; genus CAG-533. The sequence continues at coordinate 7,489 of CACZRB010000038.1, read as the reverse complement.
TATCATTTTCAAAACTAGGATTATCTATATATGACTCACTTATTTCAATAGGTATATCTGGATTTAGTCCTATTTCATCTATACAATCTCCTTTAGGAGTTAACCATTTAGCAGATGTATATTTGTACATAGTTCCATCATTTAAAGTACTAGTTCTTTGAACTTTACCTTTACCATATGATTTGCTTCCAATTAATGTAGCTCCATAGCTATATTTTAAAGCGGCTGCTAATACTTCAGAAGCAGATGCTGAGCCATTATTAATTAATACATATATTTTATAATTACGATGTTCTTCTGTACTATCTTTGGTATCTTCTTTATTCATTTTGTTTTCTAATGAATATATAATTTTATTTTTTTCGATGAATAATTCAGCAATGCTAGTTGCTTCTGATAGATAACCACCTGTATTATTTCTCAAATCTATAATTAAACTATCTATTTTACTTTCTTCTAATGATTTAAGATTTTTATTAAATTGTTCATATATTGTATCTGAAAATTTTGAAACTTGAAGATAGCCAATTTTTTTATCATTTTGATTATATATTTCTTTGTAAATAGCAGGTATATATAAAGATGACTTTTCAACATTAAATGTTTTTATTTCTTCATTTCTTTTTACTTCAATTTTTATTGGGCTATTTTTAGCCTCTTTTATTATAGTTACAGCATCAGTTGATGATTTTCCAGTTAAATCATTATCATTTATTTTAGTAATAATATCATCTTTTTGTAAACCAGCACGATATGCAGGTGTATCTTCAAATACTTCTCTTATAACTATTTCACTATTTTCATTTAAACTAACTGTTACCCCTATACCCTCATAAGTTCCACTTAATGAGTCATTTAATATATTGGTATTACTTTCATTTAAGTAAGTTGTATATGGATCTCCTAAATACTTTAACATTCCATTTATTGCTGCATCTACTAATGCAGTTTCATCTATTTCATCATAATAATTATCAACAATATTTTTATATGATGATATAAACTCATTTAATGCTTTAGAATTGCCTAAAGATTTAACTGTTTTATTCCTAGAGACAACATAACCAGTACTTAAACTCATAATTAAAGAAGAAACTAATGTTATGACAATTACTTCCCATAATTTAAAAGTTGTTGGCTTATTCTCTTTATTTTTCATATTATCATCTCATTATACATTTTATCATAAATTTTGAAATAGAAAAATATAAAAGTATTTATTTAATATTTTTAATAGAAAAAGTTTTATTTTTACAGAGTTTTATATATTCATTTTTAGTTTCCATTAATATATCATCTGGTGTTAAATAGCCAGCAATTAAATATATTTCGGCTTTTTTTATTAAATCTTTTGGTGAATTATCTAATTTAGCTATGAATCTTTCTATTTCATTAGGAGTAAGTAATTCTTTATTGTATAAAGTTCCAAGTCTTTTTAAAGCTATTTCTGAATTGTAATATGGTGTCATAACTATATCCTTATATAAAGTAAATGAGTTACTACCAAAGCCATCTACTGCATCTTTTATTTGATTACATAAAGATTCAAATTCATCATTATTATTCTTATTAAATTTTCTATCTGGAAACCATGCATTCATTTTTTCAACTAAAGTATACAAATAATAACCACGATTACCAATTACTCCAACTAAAGTTTCTTCAATATTTTCTAATGATTTTAAACATCTAGCTATAGCATCTTCTCTGATACTTATATTTGAATAATTAGCTCTTGATTTTTCAATTTTTATCATTTTTAGTTGATTTTCAATTATCGTATTATGGTGCTTAATTATTTCTTCTTTTATTACATTATAGACGTCATCATAAGAATCTAATAAGTATTTATTACTAAACTGCATATTTATTTCCTTTCTATTAGAAAAAAAGTGTTATTTTAACACTTTTTCATAATCTGTTGTTGTTTCATGATATTCTGATACTTTGCCATTTTTAATTTTGATAAGTGCTGAATCTTTAATTTTTACTTCACTAGGACTAGTTGGATTATTATTAGACTTATCACTTAAATATTTACTATCTAAATTAGTATTTAAATCTACTGTATATATTTTTAAAGCATCTTCCTTTTTAGTATAAGCTTTTACTAATTCATTATATTTACTACTATTTTCGTCTTCACTACTATATAAGAATACATAATATTCATCATATGGTCTATTAAACATAGTTCCTACAGTACATACTGTATAATCAAATTCTGCTTCTGGTAATGTATTTTTTCTATTAATACTTCTAGCAGTTAAAAAATACAATCCAGCAATAATAATTACTATTCCTAGTATTATAAATATAAGATTCTTAATTTCTTTAGTATCTTCACTTTCATATTTCATTGTTTTCATCTTTTTGTTTTTCATAATTTCCCCACCTTTTTTCATTTTATCATAAATAATACACTTTTCAAATATTTTATTGATCTAAATATTTTAATTCTTTAAGATTTTGGGTAATATTTTCTACTGAATCAGCTATAAATCTATCAATAATACTTAAATCAAAAATATAGTTATCTTTAATTCTATCATTTTTAATAATATCTATAATTTTATTAGTTAATATTTTTAAATCATAAGATGGAAGTTCATTTATAATTTGTTTGATATAAGGAATTGGTTGATTTAATATATTTAAATCTAAATTATATGCTTTAATAATATCATAGTTTAAACTTGAATAATTGTTATAAATATACTCAATTATTTTATTATGATTAACATTTATTATTTCTCCATTTAATGTTTTTATTGTATCGTTTTCTTCATCTATAAACTTAGGAATAAAGTCTTTAAACCAGAAATAGTCAACTAAAAGATGGATGTAATATCCCATTACAAAATCATCATCTAAGTATTTTGAATATTTAGATAAAAAGTAATCTATATTTGGTTCATTATGCCCATTTTCCATAAAATGACTAGTTTTCTTTGTATGACCAACAAATTTAGAGATATCAGGGGCAATAGATCCTAATAGATAAATATTTTCTTTTCTTTTTAATTTTTTATTTACTTCTTTAGCAATTGCTATATGTATTAATGCTGATGCCATTTTTTCACCTTAGATAATTTTAGCATATTTTAATTAATTAAACACTAAAAAAGAAGCAAATTATATTGCTTCTCAAATATTACTTTACAATATCGTTAGTTCACAAGAAACTAGATTGATGATCGTAAATTTAAATGTACTAAGTAATATTCGTGTACATATTTTTATTATGTACTTACTCTGCTTGATTTATTGAACCTGTTTTTTCCAATTCTTCATAGTTAACTTTAGTTGTTAAACTTAAACCTATTACTAATATATAACTTAGTAAATATATCCATAACATTAATATTGCTATATTTGACAATCCTGCATAAAATAAATCATATCTTGCAAAATGTGATGCGTAGTACCCATATATATTAGTAGCTAATACCCAGCCAACTGTAGTAAATATAGCGCCTAAATTTATTCTTGCTCCTGGCATTTTTTTATCTGGAGCAAGGGTAAATATAGTTTTAATAAATATGAATATTATAATCCAAGATATTGGGCCTTGTAATACGTGTAAAATACTAGTTAACATTGATTTAATATTAAAGTAGTCTACTGCATTTATTATTTTTTTTCCTAATAATGGAACTAATACTACAAATAAGTATAATACAACTAGTATTAAAGTTATAATAATTGCTTTTATTCTTCTTTTAATCCATGTTGATTGTTTAATACCATGTATTTCATTAGCTGTATATATTATTGAAGCTGGTCCATTTGCAGCAAAATAGAACATAACAATAAACATAATAATTAAATTTAAATCAATTCCACCACCAGAGACAATTGGTACGATTGTATTTACTACATCATCATTAAAATTAGTTTTAATAAGCTCAATTAAATAATTAATTGAAATATTAAAATAAGAAGCTGCATATCCTATTAAAGTTATAATAGGAACTAATGATAAAATTAAGAAAAAGGCAAGTTGTCCTGGTAAAACTGCCATTTCAGGTCTATTTAATATTTCCCAAACTTTTTTAAAAAATGCTATAGTTTGTTTTTTTCTTTTAAATAAATGTTTACTAACTTTCTGTTTCAGATTTTTCATTTTCTATTTCCTTATTTTCTCGCATTTGAATTGTTGCTTCATTAATAGCATCATCTATTAGTTTCAAATCATCAACTATCATACTAAAACCAAAAGCAGCCCCATACTCATAAGGTAATTCATTAAATTCTTTAACTAATTTTTTCAAATAGTTAACTACTTGTTTTTCATTATATCCTACTAAATAGATAGTAAATTCATTTCCATCAGTACGCATTATTTCAGTATTATCAAGTTGAGTCTGATGAAGTATATTAGCAGCAGCCATTATTTGTTTATCGCCTTCTTTAGAACCAAATGTATCATTTAAGTATTTAATATTATTTAAGTCTATAACAATAATAGCTTGTGGATAAATTGTATTTTCATTCCAAATATTTACTCTTTCATTTAAATAATTACGATTCTTTAAAGATGTTAGCATATCAACATATTTTAATTTTTCATCTTTTCTAATTCTTTTAGTATTAATCTTTACATGCTTTTTAGATGTTATTCCAATAGCTACTATTACTATTCCAATAGAAATAACTAATAGTATATATTTAGCTACAGAACTAACTAAATTTCCATTAGATTCTGCACTTCTATAAGATAATAATCCTCTACTATTTATATCATTATCACTTAAATAATTTATATAACTAGTAAATAGTTTTTGAAATGTATCATTAGTTTTTTGATATTTAAAGTTGTAATTTGATGAGTAATCTTCATATATAACTGAATAATTTTTAATTTTACTATTTATTAAGTAATAGTATGTTTCAGCGTTGATAGCAATTATATTTTTCTTTTTAGTTTCTTTTAATAATTCTTTTTCAGTATTTTTATATTTAATATTTAAATTCTTATTTTCTTTTAATAATGCAGCAGTCTTACTATCTTTTAAGGCATAAATAGTTACATTATTTAAATCAGCTATATTACTTACTGTATATGCATTATTTAATGGTCCAATAATAACATATTTGTCATTAATATTAGTATTAATAGTTGCACCACTAATATTATATGATGTATTATCAAATAATAAATCTACTTTCTTTTTATCATATGCTTTTAATAGTTCATTATTATTTTTAAATTTTGTATATGTAAATGAAACATTACTAAATCTACTAAAGTCTTTAATATATTCCATTATTTTTCCACCATATTTAGAACTATTTAAAGTTTGAAATGGTGTTGATGATACAAAGCCATATGTATAAGTTCGGCTTGTAATATTATCTAATTCAATTTGACTAAGTGACAATTTTTCTATAAATAAGTTATATAAATTATTATAATAGCTTTCTTCATATTTTTTATTTATCCAACTATTATAGTATTTTTTTATGATAGAATTTAATGTTTTATCTTCTCCTAAATTAATATAATAATTCTTAGTTAAATCTGATATATGAAATATTATTTTAAAATCATTAGATAATATTTCATCTAGATATTCTGTTAATGGAACTATAATATATGATACTTTGTCTTCTTTTAAATTATTTATTAATGATTCTTTATTTTCAATTGTATTAAAAGTAATATTATTAGTATAATTAGCACTAATTCTACTAATATCATTTGCTAGTGCACCAATTGTACTTCCATTTAAATCTGTTAAATTATGAATACTTTTATATTCTTTACTTACGATAACAAAATGATCTTTATATATTAATAAATCATCTTTATCAATATTCTTACTTATAGTAAATCCTAAACCATTTTCTTCACCAATAGAATTTATATTTTTATTAATGTTTATTTCATTTTCTTTTTCTAAGCCAGATAAAAAGTCATAAAAGACTCCTTTTCCGTCTTTTGCAAATACATTTAAATCATTAGGTAAATTAAAAGTTATTATGGATGTTTTATGATTATTTAACCATTCTTTTTCGGTTAAATTTAATTTATTTGCATCATAAAAATATCGATAATATACAAATATACCTAAAGAAACTATTAGTATGCTTATAACTATACTAATAATAATTTTTTTAGTTTTTTTCATTAGTCACCATTTACTTTCGTCCAAGATATAATAGTTTTATCACTTTTCTTATATCCCATAATTGGAAAAGGACTATCTTCACTAGGTTCATTTAAAGTAAAAGTATAATTTATATCATAGAAATTCTTTTCATCTTCAGTAAATTTTTCTAGTGTTTTGATAGCTAAACTTTGAGCATCATCTACTTTTCCAGTTTTTAAATAAATATTTAAATAAATAATTTTCCCTTTAACATTCATAGTAGCTTTATCAACTATTTCTTGTTCAGTAATAAAAGATAAAACTTCGTCTTTATGAGTACTTGAAATTTCAACATTTTCAATACCGTTTAATCTACTACCATATGCATCATTTTTAGTTTGACTTACAAAGAACATCAAAAATGCTCCAGCAATTAAAATTAAGCATAGTAAACTTATTCCCATTAAAATACAATAAATACGATTGTTTTGATAGAACCCCTTTAATTTTTTCATATTTTTCACCTCGCAATAATATTATACAATACATAAGGTTTTAATTCAAACAAAAGAAAAATACCAAGATTATAATTATATTCTTGGCATTTATTTATTTAATGGCTTAATAGATAATCCTTTACCTTTTTCTTCCATTTTTGTAGCTAGTTCAATAATATTATCTAATATATTATTTATATTTTCTTTATATAATAAAAGAATTTTCTTTGTTGTTTCAATTACTTCTGATTCTTCAATTCCTAAAAAATTGGCGATAGATTTTGTTGAAAAATATTTACCATCTACATAGCCTAGTTTTAATGATATTATTATTGATTCTTTTACTGTTAATACATTAATCATTTGAGTAAATGTTGGAGTTCTTAATAATTCTAGCATTTTTAAACAATCACTCTTTGTTATATCACTACTGTCTCCTGTATCATTAACTGGCGCTAATTCAACTTCTACAGCTTCTTTTGCTTTTTTTGAAACTGAAGTCATTGGTGATAATTTTTTAGGAGAAGTAACTGTTTGTTCTTTAACTAATGGTTTTGTTTCATCTACAATTTGTTTTATAACTTCTGATGCATCAACAGGATTTTCTTCTATCTTTTCGCTTTGCATTCTCTTCTTTTCTTCTGTTGAATTTGCTAATAATCTTTTCATCTTTGGAACTAATGTACCATAAAATTTATTAGTATCTTCTTTAGTTAGCTTTCCACCAGTTGGATTATCAAGATCTTCACCATATCTTAATGTAACCAATGCTCTTTCTTCTTCTGTTAGTTTAGATAACATTTCATCTATTTGTTCTCTTGTATAATCCTTAAAATATTCATAAATTGATTGTAATGCTTTAGACATATCTTCATCATTCTCCTTTTCTTTTGTCCT
>CACZRB010000037.1 GCA_902783555.1 uncultured Erysipelotrichaceae bacterium | reverse complement strand
TGGTTTTTCTTCGACTTCCTCGGTTTCAATTGTAGGAATAGGTTCTTCTACTAATTTTTCTTCAACTTCAACTGGAATAATTTCTTCAATTACTTCTGTTTTAGTTTCTTCTACTTTTTTCTTGTAGTTTCTTTTATTAGCCATATTTAAGTCCTCCTTCTGTAATTGAGCACAAGTTCGCCAATCATCAGTATTAACCAATTTTCGTTGAACAGGACAATACCTTTGTTTAGTACAATATTTGCCTGTTAAGGAGCAAATTAAACTTTGCTCCAAACCAGACTTTTTTAATTGACTATATTGGCAATTAGTTGTTGACATTTAATTATTCACCAACTGTAACAATAACGTTTGCGTCAATATCTGTTTTGTCAGTGATAGTAGCTTTAATAGTTGCAGTACCAGAAGCAACACCTGTAACAACACCGTTTGTAGAAACTGTTGCTTTAGTGTCGTCATCAGAACTGAAAGTTAATCCAGTAGTTGGTGCTAAGAATGCAGCTGTTCCATCATTAGGTACAGCGAATACTTTTAATGCTTTTGTTCCGTCAACTGCTAATGAGAAGTCTCCTCCATCAATAGCTAAAGCTGTAACATTGTCATACCAGTTTGAGTCATATAAGATTTCAGTAATTGTAGCATAAACTGGTCTATCAGCAGTACATCCACCTTTGTTAGTTGGAGTATATGATAATGCTCTAACTGTTAATGGTGTTTGAGCAACTGAATCTGGTGTCATTGATAATGTAAATGCACCAGTCATTGAAGCTTTTGGAACTTCAACTTGTAATGTACCTATTCTATTTGTTGTAGAATCAGAACTACATAATTGTGCTTCCATTACTAATCTAATTGTAGAAGGTAACATATCTGCATAAACAGTGATTTGTCTAGCAGCAGCATCGCTTGCATAATATCTTACACAAACATCTCCTTCATAAGTTGTATCACTCATAGTGAATGAATTTCCTGTAAATGTAACTCTTTCAACGTTACCATTTTTATCAGTTACCCAACCATATAAAGTTGAACCAGTAATTCCTAATGGTGTTCCTTGAACAGTTCCTGCTCCTGCAGATATAGTTACATCTTCAGTTGTCCATACTTTTGCTCCAGTAACAATACTAGAACCAACGTTTAATGCTAAGTATGGTAATGAGAATTGAGCTTCGTTAATTGTTATATTCATTTCAGCTGTATGATAATAGATATATTGTAATTGGTTTCCTTGTCCAGCTCTAACATCAGTATTTGATAATGTAGTTTCAATTGAACTGTCCATTAAAGTTGTACCAACGAATAATAGATTATCATCTGAATCATAACCATATACATTAGCTGTACTAACTAAAAACTTTTTCATTGTATTTTTCCTCCTTTTAAATTATTTATTTACATCATCTATTTTATGGTGCATTTCATCTGCATCGACTTTAACATCTTCATATTTATCTGACTTAGTTAAATCAGCCATCCAATGTTTAATCTTGTTTTCGTCTTTAAATTTGACCATACCAGACATTTCTGCACTTAAATAAATTTCGTAATGTAATTTATAATCAACTCTCTCTAAAATTTTGCTGAATTTCCTAATAGTAAGTTTATTAATGTCATCAAACTTTAAAGCAGTTGAAATTAAGACACATATCATTTGGTCTTCTAACGAACACATTTTATATTCGTTTTGTTTCATTTTATAGACCTTAGCCTTTTCCATTGCGTCTCTTACTTCTTTTTGAATAGTATCATCTATATGTTCAATACTATTTTGTAAAAAAACAATATCTGTTATTTTATCTAAATCTTCAGAGCCGTAAATGACTCCTCTTATTCTAAAAATAGCTTTACCATTTGGGTCAGTCCCAAACCATAAATCACTATCGTTATCTATATGTAAAACCATTTTCAAAAGTTCCTTAAACATATATAAATATGGTAACTCAGTCGTACTTGCCATATAATACAAAAACTGTAAATATGTCATAGAAATAACTACTGGATTAGGAATACTATTTTTATCTAATAATAAACAAGTTATATAAAAATGAAAATCTAAATATCTATCCATTGTTGCTGGATAAATTAATAAATCTTTATAAGGTATTGGTTTATCATAAAATAAATAATAATCGTATTCACCAACTTTATCCATTATGATAAATTAACCCCCATAGTAATAATTTTACCCTTATAAGGCTTTTCTCCGGTAGTTATAATACGATTGTAGTTAGTGACATCACCATCAAAGAATAAGACCCCTACTCCTCCGATGTCACAACCATTTAAAACTTCTAATAATTTTTGAATAATAGTATCTAACCTTGTCGTGTAATTTGACAAATGATTTATTTGAGAATGTATATAAACTTCTATATTAACCATACAAATACCATAAGTTCTTGTAGTTGGATATAAAGAAGATGGATAAATTCTAAGAAAACTTTTTTCTTTATTTGTAGCTTCATCCATAAAATAATCAAGAAAAACATTAAAGTCATCTTGATTAGACATACCATTATAAATCATATTTGCTTTTTCTTTTTGAGTTAAATTTTTCTTTTTCCAAGCGTCAGCGTCATTATATTTTAATAATTTCCAAATAATTTCTGCCTCTGGATTAGTCATCAAATGTTCTAATATTCGATAACTAATTTCTGGTATTACATTATAAGTTGCATAAGCACCTTTAACTGCTTTCATATCCATAGCCATTAGTATAACCCCTTTAGAGTGAACTCAAATTCCTTAAATATATCATTATAAGAACATCTTATCTTTATAGGATTAGATAAAAATTTCTTTTTATTAATAATAGTAAAAGTATTACCTTGAACCATTATTTTGTAATTATTTCTAGGAACTTCTTCGCTAATATCAACTATTTCAATAGGATAATCTTGTGCAATACCATTTTTATAAACAGTTGCAGTAATTGCAATCTCTTCATTTTCTAAAACATAATTTATATCTGGATTAATTAAAATATCATAATTAGGTTCAGCCGAACTTTCCAACACCGTAACAGTTATAGAACCAAAAACGTGTTTATTATCAACCATTATAGCACTTAAAGTAACCTCGCCTGGAGCAAGTGCTGTTAATTTATTATCTTCAATTGAAACAATTTCATCATTTGAAGAACACCAATGAATTCTTTCATCTACAACTTCTTTGCCTCTATAAACAGTAGCATTCAATTCAGCTGTAGCTCCAACATCAAAATAGGTGTTATTTTCACTTATATCAATACTATATTCAAATCTTTCTGCGTTAGCAAAACCGTTTTCTATATCATCTGTTTGATAATTCATTTCGTATTCTTCTACATAGAACTGAGTTAATGTTGGAGATTTATCATCTCCAGTAATTGTGTTTAATGAGTTACCGAAACCCCCTGCGTATACTCTAAACCCAATTCTTTGTTCTGGAACACCAAATAAGAATCTATCATTAGGTTTAATTTTTATTGTTCTACTATTACGTTGGCACCATATATATTGTTCAGCTTTACCAGTGACAATGGTCATAGTGTCATTATTATTCGTGAATCTTAGCACTTGGTCTAAAATGCAAGGTTCATATATTTTATTCCCATTCTCATCAAAAAATCTCAATGTATTATTACATCTACGAACTTCTGCACTGGTAGATAATCCGGAACCTTTATCTACATTGATTACTAAATAGTAATTTCTTCCCCATTTAAATTTCATACCATAATATGGTTCAGGAAAATCTGGAGTGAAAATAAATACTTGATAATCATCTCCTACTTGAATACCAGTGTTATAATTGACAACTGGTTCTACCCTTACCATTGGTATAGGTTTAAAATCACGTTTACCATAATGAACTTCATATTCAATTTCATTATATTTAACGTTTGGTGCATTATCAAATGTTTGTTCGCTTATTGCTACAAAATCATCACGATATGCCTTTGTAGGATTTGTAGTTCTAAATGCCTGTGTGGCATTATAATACTTCATTGCCATTTTTTAGTACCTCATCTCTCATACTATTTATAAGATTTGTGCAATGATTTACTATATATTTAACTCTGTCGTGTTCCTCAGGATTAAACTTTTTCATACCTTCAATCATATATAATAATTCAACATAATATTGATTGTTTTGCCATAGTTCACTAGCACCAATTAATTTAGTGCTTAAAAATAAAAGATGTTTTTGATAATTTTCATAAGCTTCATCACGGGAATAAGCGATGTCGCCTTCTTTATTTTTACCTTCAAAAATAGGTAATGTTTTCCAACATTGATTTATTAATATAGTTAAAGAATCTAAAGTAGTTTTATCGTCTAATGTAAAATCATATTTCATTATATTAATGCGTTCTCATTTAACCATTTTGATTGACTAAAACTATAAGTAGTTTTCTTGGTAGCAATCTCTTCGATTAATTGATTCCTTCTATTAATTTTAGCATTTAAGTTATTAGCTTCCGAATATCTATGTGCTTCTTTATTATTTTGCATCATACCAGTAATTTGTCTAACATCATTTATTTCTTTATCAAGCCAAGCTATAACAGTATAATCCGCTATAATACTTTTTTCAATTTCTGATAATTCACAATTGAAAACTCTTTCTTCATCATTTCTGTCAGATAAATCTTTTCTACAATTTTCGAAATTTGCTAATCCCCTAACCATAAATCCTTCTAATACTATATTAAAATCTTTTGGAGAATCCACAGCTAATCTATTTAAGTGGTAATCCTCAATGGAAACTAAAGCGAGGTCTAATATATCGTCATATGAAGTCATATATATACCTCCTTATTGTTTGTTTTCATTTTTTAATTCTTCAAATAATTTCTTTTGATTTCTATAATCATTCATAATGTCAATATTCATATCATCATTTAAAATTTGAACAATATTCATATCAACACTCTTTTCGTCTTTATTTAGTTTATCGAATATAATTCCTTTTAAAGTTTCTTTTTGATTTTGAGTCATACTTTGATAAATTTTTTCAAACGTACCTTTGTCTTCACTAAAAATCTTTTCAATTTGTTCATAACTTAATAGTTTCTTATAAACGTTTACTAATTTTTGTTCTTTTACTACTTCTTCATCATTGATAAATACATTACCACCTTCGATAAAACGCTTATTGTTTTTAATAAGCTTTTTTAAGTCTTCATAAGGAACTGTTTGTTGTTCCCCATAATGAGAAAATGTATAAACTTCTCCTTGACCATATCCTTCAGTAGATAAATTTAATTCACCAACTGTTAACGATGTTAAAGTAACGTCTCTATTACTATCATTTACATATTGAACATTTTGAGATTGGTCAAATGCTTTACCTGTTAATTGGATAATTAACTTTTGCATATCTTCCATTTGTTGTCTCATTTGTTCTACTTCTTTTTTACTTACTGTATTTGTACTTTTCGTACTTTTAGTATTTGCCATAATCATATCTCTCCTTTTTTACTAAAAATAAAAGGGGTTGATTTATCATCAACACCCTTTAAAATATCTATATTTATATACAAAAATTATAGAGCAATTTCACCAGCTAAAGCTGAAGTAAATGCACCAACACCATAAGATTTGTATAATGTAGCAACTTGTTGTAAGTTAGCATTTGCGAAGTTAGTTTCATTATTTGCTAATGTAGAACCTTCAACGAATACTTTAACTAATTTGTCAGTACCTGGGCATAAAACATAGATTTTTTGGTCGTCTAAT
>CACZRB010000036.1 GCA_902783555.1 uncultured Erysipelotrichaceae bacterium | reverse complement strand
GTAAATTTAAAGAATGGTAATATTATGCATAAAAAATTACCTATAATTCCTTTTAAACTCCAAGATAATATAAATACTATTATTATACCTACAAGTGATACTAATTCTTTAATAACGCCTTTTTTTATTCCTAATATAATAAATAATATTAATAATAGAATAATACCAACATCAAATATATTAAGCATTTAATCACTTCCTTATTCATATTATATATTCATTATAAACTATTTATGAAAATTATGCTATAATAATTTCGAGGTGTTTATGTATGTTGGATGATTATATGTTAGCGTTTGGATATTCCAGTGAACAAATTAAATTAATTAAATCTTCATATTTTTTAAAAAACAGATCTGATTCTGACATACTATATAATTTTAAAAGTATTAATTCATACTTTTCTAGAAACGGACTTAGTAATGAAGATATTATTAATATTACAATTACTATTCCAAATATTATTTGTACAAGTTTAGAAAATATTAAAGTAAGAGTATTTGAATTAAGTAATTATAGTCTTAATAAAATTGACATATTTGAATTAATTAATAAATATCCTTATATTATTGATATGTCTATAAATAAGATTGATAATAAATATAAATTCTTTTATAGTTTTGGTTTTACTAATAAAGCAATTAATAATATTTTTATTAATTATCCAGAATTATTAAATGTAGATATTTCTTTAATTGATAAAAGACTAAAGTTTTTTAAAGAATATGGTTATAGCGATTTATCATATTTATTTGAAATGTGCCCTAGTCTATTAGATATATCTTTAAAGAATATTGAAAAAAGATTAAATGATATTAGTAATTTAGGTTTTACTAAAAATGAAGTAATTAAAATTACTACATATTCTCCTAATTTATTTATTGTTGATAATGATAGAATTAATAATATTATTGTTTACTTATTAGATTATGGATATTCTAAAAAGAATATTGTGGGAATTATTAAAAAAATACCTATTATTTTAAAAGATTATTATTGGAATGAATTACCTAAAAAGATTGACAATTTAAATAAGTTGTCTTTTACTAATAAGGATATAGTTGAAATCACTATTAGTAATCCTTATATATTATTGTATTCTATTGAATATATTAATAATTGTTTTGATAATTTTAAAAAGTTTGGTTTTGATAGTATAAAGATTAAACAAATAATTATTGATACTCCTTTACTTTTAGGATATAATTACATTTCTGTTAAAGAAAAATTATCTTTTTATAAAAGTAAGGGTATATTAGGTATTATTTTTAATAATCCAGAGTATTTATTATTTAATTTTGATTTAGTTAAAGAAAGATTTAATATTATTAATAGTGAATCATATGATGATTTATTTATGAATGATAGTGATTTTTATAAAAAATATAATGTTAGAATAATAAAGGATTGATGATATGGATATTTTGATAAGATATGGTTTTAGTATTGAAGAGATTAAATGTATGATGGATTGCAATCAAGATATAGGTAATATTGAAGATAATGATATAGAAGAATTAATTAATATATTAAAAGATAATAATTGTAATTTAAGTATTATTAAAAATATATTATTAACTAATCCATTTTATTTAAATAATAATATAGATGATGTATTAAGATTAATTGATACTTTAAAGAAAAATAATGTTAATGATTTAGATTTATTGTTTGATTCTAATCCTTTTATTCTTAATATTAGCAGTAAAGATATTAAAAGAATTCTCAATAAATTAGATAATAAACTATTTTATTATAATTCAAGTAATATAATATGAAAGGAGTGAAATTATGAATGTTGTTATTAAAGTTAATGATGAAGTTAAAGAGAAGATGATTGAGTACTACAAAGATAAAAGACGTGATAAAGTAATTCCTTATGTTGTTTTTCAAGCTGAGGAAGAAGATACTGTAATTACTATGTATGAATCTGGTAAAGTAATGTTTCAAGGTACTAGTGCTGATGTTGATGCTGCTATGTGGGGAACAGTGTTAGAAAATACAAAAGAAAAGAAAGAAGAAAAGAAGAAACAAGATTTAAAATATTATAATTGCAGTGCAGTTGGTTCTGATGAAGTTGGTACTGGTGATTACTATGGTCCTATTGTTGTTACTGCTTGTTTTGTTTCTAAAGATGATATTAAAGATTTAGAAGAATTAGGTGTTGGTGATTCAAAGAAAATTGATGATGAAAAAATTCTTAAGATTGCTCCAATAATTGCTAAAAAAATAAAATATAAAAGTGTTATTTTAACTAATGAAGAATATAATGAAAAGTATAGCAAAGATATTAATATGAATAAGATTAAGGCAATTTTACATAATAAAGTATTATATCAATTAGTTAGCGAAGAAAAACCTAAATATGATTATATTATTGTTGATGAATTTGCTAGAGAAGCAAGATATTATGAATACTTGAGAGATCAAAGTTTTATTCAAAAAGATATTACCTTTTTAACTAAGGCAGAAGATAAAAATAATGCGGTAGCTTGTGCATCAATTATAAGTAGATACTTATTCTTAAAAGAGTTTGATAAATTGAGTGATTCATTACATATTCCTTTACCTAAAGGAGCTGGAAGTGATGTTGATAAAATTGGTGAAGAAATAGTTGAAAAGTATGGTGAAGGTAAATTAAAAGAAGTAAGTAAACTTAACTTTAAAAATACAGATAGAATTCTTCATACAATGATATATTAAAAAGAGATAATTAATTATCTCTTTTTTTTGATTAATACCGGTCCTTCTTTTTCTGGTGTATTGTTTTTTGGCGGATCTTTGATAAATTTTTCATACGAAAATCTATTTCCAAACGATTGACTTAATTGTTTGTTATAAAATACCACTCTGTCAGGTG
>CACZRB010000035.1 GCA_902783555.1 uncultured Erysipelotrichaceae bacterium | reverse complement strand
TGAGCAGTTGAATCTCCATACATGAAACCTGAGCCACTTGCTGTATTATATACTCCTTCTACATTATTGAATGCTGTGGTTGTTGAA
Source organism: uncultured Erysipelotrichaceae bacterium (assembly GCA_902783555.1). GTDB lineage: Bacteria > Bacillota_I > Bacilli_A > RF39 > UBA660 > CAG-533. The sequence goes on along the minus strand of CACZRB010000035.1, from coordinate 22,075 downwards.
CTTCCATCCCATCTTGCATAATTATATGAATAGCCTGGTACTTCACAACTTCCTGTTTCTGAATATCTTTCATTTTGTAAGATTAACTTGATATTGCCATTTCCATCGATACGCACTATTCTCCAACACATATTATTGAATACTACGTAATTATTTAACATATTCCCTCTAAAATAGTAACTTGTCCCATAATCATCAGTAGTTTTTCCTATTACTGCTTCTGATATTCCACTTACTTCTGAACCTGGAACTGTTATACTACTTGCAAATAAATAATCTCCACTTTTGATAGCGGCAAGTAATGTTCCACTTTCTCCTTCGAATTCTGGTACATATTCACCTTTTACTGGATTTGCTACTGCTACTATTTTACCTTGATACGTTTTACTATTTCCTTGATCCCATGTTGTTGCTTCATCAACCCATAACTTTAATTCAAAATTTTTAGATGAGCCAGCTTCTCCAGTTGGATATAAATATACTTTATCAAGCATATTACTAGTTGCTCCTGATATGGTAGCAGTTCTAGTTTGTTTATAATCTAATACTTCTGAATAATTACTTTCACCATTATATAAATTAAACTTTACATATTTTTTACCCAAAGTACTAGTAGATAATGTTTCTAAATTAATTTCTACTGCTATAGGTGTATTACAATTATTTGTAATAGTAAATTTATATGGTTCATTTAAAAGGCCTTCACTATCAGGAACAGGATATTCATTAACTAAACTAATACCCGTATTTTCCGCATCAGTATCAGCTAAACTAAATTCAAAACAAGTTAAAGTGTTAAGGTCGTTGCTATCAGATTGAACTACTGATTTTTTTAAATATGCATAAGATACACCAACTAGTATAAGTACAACCAATATAAATAATCCTGTTAAATAAATATTTCTTTTCTTCATATCTTTATCTCCTACCTTATAAAATAATTATACAAATAATTATTTTATAAATCAATAATATTTCTTTAGTTATATTCTAATTTTACAAATTAAGTTTATATTTGAATTAGTTATATTTGTGTGCTATTATTATGATATGGATAATATAGTATTTAAAATAAGTAAAAATAGTCTATTTATTTCTATATATAAGAAAGATAAACCTAAAGAAGATTTAAATAATACTAATATAATAAATACTAAAGAAATATATTTTAGTATAAAATATATTAGGGAAAATCTTGAATTAGTATCTTCTTTTTTGAATGTTGTAATTATTAAACAAAATGTAAATAAAGTTGTTATTAAAGACTATGGTACTATTATATTAATACTAGATATTATTAAAAGTATTCCAAATATTAAAGAATTAGAAATAACTGCGGATAAAGTACTAACATATGATATTTTTATGAAAATATTAGATAATGAATATTTAGAAGAAATAAACGTATTTGATATACCTAAATATTTATTAGAAAGATTAGATATTAATAAGAGTATTAAAGTAAATCTTAGATGTGAAATATTATTTATAAGTAGTTTTATGAATAATAATAAACTTACTACTTATAGTGATCTATATTATAAGAAAAATATTTTAATTGATAATGAATTTGATGAAAATGATTATAATGATTTCTTATCATTTATGAGAATTAATAATCATTTGAAAGTAATTGAATTTAACTATTTTAATATTAAATTATTTTGGTTAATAATGGATGAATTAATTAAATTAGATAAAAAAAATATAAAAATAGTTTTTAATGAAAAATATCTAAATCTTAAAGATTTAATTAATCCAATTAATAAATATAAAGAAAAACATGATAAATTTTTAAATGATAATAAAATTATATTTAAGATTAATTATAGTGATGAATATATAAGAGAAAATACTTTCAAACAAATTAACTTAAACGTTATTAAAATAGCTCTTTTAGGGGTCATTATTACAGTTTTATTAATGATGAGTATAAATATATATAATAATTATAAAGACTCTGAAAAAAGTAATAAAATAGAAAAAGATTTACAAAGTATTATGAATATAAAGCCTATAAAAGAAACAAATGAAAATGATAATGAACAGACAATTGAATATATAGAACCTAATGATAATGATTTAAATCAACTTAAAACTACTACAACTAGTATTTATGATATAAAATATAAAATGATGTTTGATGAACTTAAAGAAATAAATAATGATACTGTAGGATGGTTAAAAGTTAATAATACTAATATAGATTATCCTGTTGTTAAATATGAAGATAATGATTTTTATTTAAAAAACGATTATTATAAAAATAGTAATCGACATGGTTGGATATTTATGGATTATCGTAATGATCCAATTAATTTAAATCGTAATACTATTATATATGGCCATAATTTAGCTAATCAAAAAATGTTTGGTACACTAAGATATGCTTTAAATAAATCTTGGTATAAAAAAACAAATAATCAAATAATTACATTTAATACTACTAAAGAAAATCTTAAATGGCAAATATTTTCTATTTATAAAGTTCCAGTTACTACTGATTATTTAAAGACAGTATTTAATAGTGATGAAGATTATTTAGAATTTATTAAAATGATTACTGAGCGAAGTATATACGATTTTAAAGTTGATTTTGATGCAAGTGATATAATTTTGACATTATCTACTTGTTCTAATGGCAATGACCAAAGATTAGTAGTTCATGCTAAATTAATTAAAGAAGACTAAAAAAATTGCTATACATTGTATAACAATTTTTTAATTTTGATTATTTTTCATAGTTTCTAATACTTTCTTAAGCGCTCTATATTCCTCTAAAGTAAACATATCATTATCATTTTTCTTTTCAACAACAATATATTCAATTTGTGGTGGAGGAATAAGCTCTTCTTTTCTTAATTCTTCTATTGTTTTTGGAAGTTCTGGCTCTTCGTAGAAACTATTATTAATCTTATTATCATTTATTTCACTCTTATGAGTTAGTTTATAAATAATCTTATATAGAACTAATCCTATAATCCAAATTGCAAAGATAATAACAGATAGTTCAAATAAAGCCATTAAACTTTCATTAGAGTAAATACTTATCTTATTAGTTAAATCAATATTTTTATTAGTAAGTTGATCTAATATTAAGAAAAATAAGAATAACTCAATAATAAACACTATAAAATTCATAAATTTTACTTTTTTATTTGTCTTTTTACTAATAAGACTCACTATTAATATTATTATACTAATTAATAATATAACAATATATTCTAATACACTAGGAAAGTATATTATAGTTACAATATTTTTAGCTATAGTATCAAATACAGATAATAATGATATTAAATAATTATTTAATAAAATGATTATCCCTAATAATGATATAATTAAATATGCTATTTTAACCTTCTTATTTTTCTTAGATATTACAAATGAATCAATAACCATAATTACTATTCCAAGTAATAATACTAAAAAAAGAGGCGATGAAAATATAAGATTAAAGACTAATTTTAATCTTTCAAATAGAGATAACTCTACCATATTTCATACACCTCTTTTCCCCTTTTTATTCTATTCATTAACAAGCTCACAAATATAAATTGTTTGCGTTGTTTTATCATTTTTTGTACAAGTAATAAGTGTTAATGTAGTAGTATCATAATCTCTTCTGATAGCTACTGTACCATCTTTACTATCTTTATATATTCTTCTTACAACATAATGATAATTTTTATTTTTATAATTAACATAAACATCATCATTAATTTTTAATTTATAAAGATTTTTAAAATATGATATTGAACTTGTACCTGAATGTGATGCCAAGATCAAATTACTCTTTTCTACATCAGGATAACTTGAAGTTGGATGCACATATATATTTTTATTAACATTATTATATTTTGATGTTTTATCTAAAAAACCATGCTCTAAATTAATTGAAGGTATTTTTAAATAACCAACATAATATTTAGAATAATCTATTACTGATTTAGTTGTTGTTGTCGTTGTAGTTGGAATTTCCTCTTGAGCCTTTTTAGGTTCTTCTTCAGCAATTGGTTCATTAACTATAGTTTCATTATTATTCTCAGATACTTCTTCAAGTTCATCTAATGAAACTATTTGTTCATATAATAATTTATTCATATCATCAAATACTTCATTCTTTTTAGTATTGAAATAAGTACTTGATATAATACAAAACCCTATAAATATTACAAGAACACTTATAATTTTATTAGCATTTTTTTTCATTTCTATATAACATTATTGCACCAAATCCTAGAACAGCTGTACCTAAAACATAAGTTAAAGTACTAGATAAACCTGTAGCAGGAATTTCAATTTTTTCTGGTTCATTATACATAATGATACCATTAGCAAGAACGTATTCACCTTTAGAATCAACAGTATAAACATTAGCATCAGCATCTACTTTGAAATATATAGGTTTATTATTAATAATATAACCTTTTGGAGCAGATACTTCTTCTAAAGTATACTCACCTTCTTCTAAAGAAATATAATATGCTTCTTTAGTTGTATTGAATGTTGCAATAACTTCCCCTTTACTATTCTTAATTCTTAAAGTAGCTCCAGCAACATACTCATTTGTTTCACTATCTAATTTATTAATATTAATAGCTTCTTTAGATAAGTTAACCATTTTAATATAACTTACTTTTGTCCATTCTTTATTACTATTTTGTTCAAAAACATTTCCATCAGCATCTACTTTAAATGTAATAGCAGATTTACTTAAAATATAACCTTTTGGAGCTATTGTTTCAGTTAATGTATATACCCCTGGAGTTAATGTTTCATAATGTGGTTCAGTAGTACTTATCCATGAAGCAATCTCTTTACCACTTTCATTTTTTAATACTAATGATGCACCTGATATTTCATTTTGACCAGTAACATCAGTTTTACTAATTCTAACTTTATATTCTTTAATTTCAGGTTTTTCTGGTTCATTTACCATCTTAATATAATCAGTTAATACCCATTCACCCTTAGCATTTTTTTCATATACTTTATTATTTGCATCTACTTTGAAATTAATTGTATCTGTAGAAAGAACATAACCTTTTGGAGCAACAGTTTCAGTTAAGAAATATTCTCCTGGTGCAAGTACAATATAATATGGATTACTAGTACTTACCCATTCTTTTACAACATTATTTGATGCATTTCTAAGAACTAATTTAGCTCCAGGAATTTCATTTTGACCAGTAAGGTCAGTTTTACTAATTCTAACAGATAAATTTTTAATATTAGTTACTTTATAATTATATGTTTTATTATTAGAGTCAATATTAACTAACATTTTAGATGCTTGACGATATCCAGCAGGTGCTTTAGTTTCAACTAATGTATATGTTCCTACTGGAATATTATTAAATTCTTTAGCAGATGTTGTACTTGTCCATGTTGCATAGGCATTTGCACCTTTACATGCTTCATTTACACAATTACCTTTATATAATGTAAATTCAGCTCCAGATAATGCTTTATTATCTTGATCTATTTTTAATACTGTTAATTTATTATGAGCTTTAACATCTTTCATAGTAACACTATAATTACCTGATTCAGATGTAATATTAATAGTTTGTTTACTAGCTACTAAATAACCATTTGGAGCTTTAGTTTCAACTAGTGTATATGTTCCTACTGGAACGTTTGTAAATTCTTTAGCAGATGTTGTACTTGTCCATGTTGCATATTCATTGGCATTAGCACATGTAGTATTTGCACAATTACCTTTATATAGAACTAATGTAGCACCAGCTAAAGCATTATTTGTATCATTATCAACTTTAGTAATACTTAATTTATTAGTAGTTCTAGATAAAGTTATAGTCTTAGAACCAGACATAGCTACACCATCAGTAAATACTTTACCATATATAACTTGTTGATATTCATTTTTATTGTTTGGATTTTTTTCCAAATAATAATCATACATTTTCTTAACTGAGTAATTTCCAGATGCCTTAACACTAAATGTTACAGTTTGACCTGCGTTAACAGCAGATTTTGGTACTCTTATTTGAAATGTACCATTACCATACTTATCAATATTACTATTAATTAATGAACTACCAGTTGGAGCATTAACTAAATCAAGTTTACCACCACCATATAACATAGTAGTAGATAAAGTTATTTTATCAGAAACATAATAACCATTACTTTCAGTAAAATTAACATTATTATTGCTAAAAGTCATAGAACCTGTAACTTGTTTATAATTTTTAGCTCCTTCAAATAAAATATAGATTAATCTACATACTTCATTTGAATTACGATTGTTATAAATATAATTCTTTTGAGCTGTAGTAAGGTTAGCATTAGTACCATTTAGGTAATCTTTATACCACCACATTGCAACTGATTGAATATAATAATCTTTATACTTATCTCCAGTATTTGGACGATTTTCAAAGATATAAATATATCCATCATCTACTCTTCCTTTTAACTTATATGTAATACCAGTTACATATGTTAAACCTGCATCTTCACAGAAAACTTCTAAACCACCAGCAATAGGTTTATAGTAATTAACTATACCAGGAACATATTCGGTTAATTTAATAACATCTTCTGTTTTAAATGTGCTAGGAGCTGATGCAGCATTAACTCCTATTGTAAGTCCCATAAAACTTAAAAATCCTACTAAAATACTTAGTATATATTTTTTCATTCCAATAACCCTCTTTCTTTTTACGCGTGTTATTATACCACAAATTTTAAAAAAATCAAGTAGTTACTTGATTTTCAACTTTTAGCCATATAATGGCTTAATATTTATATTAACGATTATATTTGTCTAATATAATTTTTATTTCTAATAAATAGATAAGTTATACCACCTAAAATTATAACAACTATTAAAGATATGTAATAATCATTAATTCCAGTTTTAGGATTCTTCTTTTCCTCATTTGATGTATCATTCTTTTTATCAGTATCATTCTTATCTGCACCAGCATTATTTTCATTATTTGTTTGATTATCTATCGTTTCATCACCATTTGATAGTGTTGTAACTTTTATTGAAGGTCCAAAATTTTCTGATCCAACAACTCTAGCTTTAAAATAATATGAAGTATTAGGCGTTAAATCATCAACTAGAAGTGATAAACCACCAGTACAATTAATAGCAGCATTACTTGTTAGTGCAAATTCTCCGTCTTCTCTATCAGATTTAAATATTTGACATAATGGCACATCACTCTCAGAACCAGTATGAGTATAATCTATAACAGTAGGTTCAATATAAACGGAAGTAGAAGTAATACTATCAGCAGTTACACTAGCAGTTAAATTTGCGTATGTATTACTATTAGCATTTTCACCATAATCCTCAATAAGTTTATCTATTTTATTAGTATCTAAACTAATCTTATATCTTCTTACAAAATCTCCTTTACCACCACCAGTTGCAGTAAAGTCCATCTCTTCGGAATTTAATAATAGTCCATATGTATCATAATCATTATAAGTATAAGAATCTTTAATTGTCTTATCACCATGACCAGCTAAATCTAAAATAGCATCAGTAATACTGCCTAATCCTAAGTAAGAAAACATATCCTTATCAAAATCTTCAGCAGTAACATCATCATCATTATTTACATATTCGATATATTCATCAGTATAACCTGCTTCAAAGGATCCACCAGTAGTTGTAGTAATAACAATTTTTTTATTAGTTGTATCATTTGTTACAGATAATTCTTCATTAAATGAATCAAAATATGTTTTTAAATCACCAGTACTAATTTTATTTACAACCTCATCAATTGGAATTATCTCTGCAAATACATCTATTTTTGCAAAAGTAAATGCTACTAATGTAATGAACAATAAACTAATTTTTTTCATCAATCATACCTCTATTCTTATTTATAATGTACCATAAATTAGAAATATAATCAATAAAACATTAAATTAATTTATTTACTTTACGGATTTAGATTTAGATTGAACACCAACCAAAATTTTACTTTCAGAATTAAATAAATATTTCATTAATCTATTAATCTTATTAAAATCAGCACTTATATTTAATAATATTTTTTTAGTAATAATATTAATCTCTTCTTCACTCATATTAAAATAATCACATAAATCTTCAGTCTTATAAGAATCATTAAATGTTAAATGAAGTCTTAATATAAATATTATTAATTCTTTTTTATCATATTTAAATAAAGTATTCTTTATTTCACTACTTATTTTATCTAAATCATCATTAAGTAATTTCTCTAACCCTAAACTAATAGACATATCAATTTCTCTTAAATTTCTCATCATTACATTAAAAGTATTTAATTCTTCACTTGATAAAGTATTAACTTCCTGTAAATCTTGGCCATATTTTTTATATAGTATTCTCTCTTCTTCTCTAGAAAGATTAGCCATTTTTATTATATCTTTAATATCTTTTAAACTCTTTCCAGGAAAATGAGAATATATATTTTTTAATACTTTTTTATCTTTTACATTATCATTAACCATAGTAATACTACTTTTAGTAGTTATTATTCTACTAATTTTTTCTAAAGATATTTCTAAAATACCACGTTCTAGTGCAGAACTTAAATTATTATTTTCATCTAATTTTAAGCCAAACTTTTTATATATAACTTCTCTTTGCTTATCAGTTAAATCATTTTCAATAATTACCTTAATTTCATCTATGTCTCTAGAAGGTAAATAATTTGTAATATAATAAATAGGATTAGCTTTTTCAACAATTGAAGGCTTAATTATAACTTGCTTTTTTTCATCATCGTTTTTAACTGTTTTAACATTCGTATTTATATTACTAACAATATTTTCATCTATCTCTTTTTTATTAATATCTCTAACTCCAAATTGTACTGTTAGCATATTAGTTATTTTAACTAAAGTATTATCCAAAGCTTCTTTATTTGTCTTTAATACTTTAATTATTTCCTCATCAGATAGTTTTTTTTCAAATTTTAAAACTAAATAAGTTTTAACACTTTTAGGTAATTTTTCTAAAGTATATCTAAATTCTAATAATTCTTTTTTTTCAACATTTAAATGTAACTCTTTAATAATATTATTAATTAATTCCATTTTAAAAGAATTAAAAACCGGATTGGGATTATTCTTAATAAAAGTATCAATTTTATTAGAAACACAAGTTATGGCAAAACTTCTAAAATTATTATTTAAAAAATCATAATTCTTAATAGCGTTCCACAAACCATCTTTACCAATTCTAAAAAGCATTGCATAATCATAATTAGATTTACTTACCCGATTAGATGCTACATTATCAACAATGGCCAAAAAACTTTGAAATAATTTCTCGCCAGACGCTAAATCTCCATTTCGATACTTTTCGATTAAATCTTTACATTCCTTTTCATTTAAAACATTTTCCACAGATTATCACTCCTAATTTGTGAAATATAATACAATAATAAACACTAAAATACAAGTATTTTCAAAAGAAAAAAGGCATTAAGCCTTTAATAATTCCTCTAATCTTTTCTTTTCTTCAGATAATTTAACTCTATCCATTTCAACAATATTACTTGGATCTTTATTTACATAATTTTCATTACTTAGAAGTTTTTCTCTTCTTTCAATAGATGATTTTAAAGAATCAATCTCTTTTTCCTTTAAAAGTCTTTCTTCATCAGTTTCTTCTTTTTCAAAATAGATAGTAGCTTTAATATATTTAGATAAAACTTTATATGATTTAATATTTAATGGTTCATTTATTATATTATCATTTAGTTTTAACATTTTAACTACTAACTCATTAACTTCTTCTTCAAATAATACCTTTGCATCTTTACTAATATTATTTTCAGCTTTAATGTTTCTAAAATTCTTAATAAATAAAGAAATATCATCTACTAAATCTTCTTCTTTATCAAAAACAAGAGATTTATCAAATTTTGGATAATTACTAATCATAATTGATTCTGAATCTTTAATTGGTAACATACTATATATTTCTTCTGTCACAAATGGCATAAATGGATGAAGAAGTTTTAATATACCACTAAGAACAAAACATAAAGTACTCTTAGTAGCAATATTATCTAATGAATATTTAGCCATTTCAATATAATAATCACAAAAATAATTCCAAACAAATTCATATATTTCAGAACCTGCTAAATTAAATTCATATTTATCCATATGTTTAGTTACACTCTTAACTAATTTCTCAAATTTAGATAAAATCCATTTATCTTCTAATTTCAAATTATTAAAATCTATTTCTTTAATATCTTCAATATTTGAAAGTACAAAGCGAGATGCATTCCATATTTTATTTACATAATTCCAAGTAGAAGTAAGTTTTACTTCATCAAATCTTAAATCAAGTCCCATTGAACCATCAGTAGTTAAATAATATCTAAGTGAATCTGCTCCATATTTATTAGCCATATCAAATGGATCTACACCATTATTTAAACTTTTACTCATTTTACGGCCTTGTTTATCACGAATAAGTCCATGAATAACGCATTCTTTAAATGGTCTTGCATCATTTAAATATTCAGATTGGAAAGTCATTCTAGCAACCCAGAAGAAAATAATATCATAACCTGTTACAAGTACATCAGTTGGAAAATATCTTTCAAAATCTTTAGTTTTATCAGGCCAACCTAAAGTAGAAAATGGCCACAATGCACTAGAAAACCAAGTATCTAATACATCTTCATCTTGAACCCAACCATCACCTTTAGGTGCTTCCATACCAACATATACTTCATCACCTTTATACCAAGCTGGGATTCTATGTCCCCACCATAATTGTCTTGAAATACACCAATCATATGAAATATCCATCCAATGAATTAATACTTTTTCAAATCTCTTAGGGACAAAATTAACTTTCTTATTTTTATCTTTTTGGAATTCTAATACCTTTTGGGCAAGTGGTCCCATTTTAACAAACCATTGTTTAGATAAATATGGTTCAACCATAACACCTGTTCTTTCAGAGTGTCCTACTGAATGCATCATAGGTTCTATACTTATTAATAATCCATCATTTTTTAAATCTTCAATAAGTTTTTTACGGCATTCTTCACGTGATAAACCTTGATATATACCAGCATTTTCATTCATAGTAGCATCAGGATTCATACATATAATTTTTTCTAAATTATGACGAAGCCCTACTTCAAAGTCATTTGGATCATGAGCAGGAGTTATTTTAACACAACCAGTACCAAACTCTGGATCAGCATGTTCATCCCCAATAATAGGTATTAATTTATTAACACAAGGTAAAATAACATTTTTACCAATTAAATGATTATATCTTTTATCATTTGGATTTACAGCAACTGCAGTATCACCAAATAAAGTTTCAGGTCTTGTTGTAGCAACATCTAAATACTCTTCACTACCTTCAATAATATATTTAATATGATAAAATGCACCTTCAACATCTTTATAAACTACTTCTTCATTAGATAATGCAGTCTGAGCTTCTGGATCCCAATTAATTATTTTTTCTCCACGATATATTAAACCTTTATTATAATAATCTACAAATACGGTTCTTACTGCTTTATTTAAATCTTCATCTAAAGTAAATCTTTCTCTTGTATAATCAACTGATAAACCAAGTGCAGCCCACTGAGAACGAATATTATCTCCATATTCATGAGTCCAATCCCAGCAAGCATCTAAAAACTTTTCTCTACCATATTCATACTTATCAATACCTTGTCCCTTTAACTTTTGAACAACCTTTGCTTCAGTTGCTATAGCAGCATGATCCATACCTGGAAGCCATAAAGTATCAAATCCTTGCATTCTTTTATATCTAATAATAGCATCTTGAATAGCAGTATCATAAGCATGCCCTATATGTAATTTACCAGTAACATTTGGTGGTGGTATAACAACACAAAAAGGAGTTTTTTCACTTTCATTATCAGCTTTAAAATATCCTTTTTCTTTCCATATATTATATTTTCCCTCTTCACATTTCTTATGATCATATTTTTTATCTAACATATTTTTAACCTCTCTTCTATATATTTATCTATAAATTTTTTAAGATCTTTTATTCTATCATCATTACAATTTTTTAATAAAATATCAATTTTTTTATCTAAAAGTTTTGCATCATTAATAATTTCAAATGTTTTATGATAATTAATATCAAATATAAATGAAAGTCCTCTAATCATCGCTTCAGAAGAATTTGTCACTAAATTATTTGAAACTAATTTTTTATTATAAATGCATTCAAATAGTTCATTATTTATTATTTCATTCTTTGATACTTTTGAATACTGAGTAAACAAAATATCCAATTTATCAGCATCTCTAGTAATATTGCAAAACATTTTGACTCGCTCATCTAAATCTTCTGGTACACTATATTTATTATGATATTTAGTTGATAATAAAACAATTTCATCATTATAATTTAATTCCTTTAAAACTTTATATCCTTCATCACCATGATCAAAAGATACATCATCATCTAGATTATTAAATATTTTAATTTGATTAAATCGACCAATATCATGAAATAATGCACAAATTTCTGCTTTAATAACATCTTCTTCATTAAGATTTAAAGATTTTGCTATTGTTAAAGCATATGATACTACTCTATATGTATGCTTATACTTTAAATCTACTTTTGCATGCATTTTATCAAAAGACTCTACATAATTATCAAACATTTTTTGTTCTTCTAACATATTGCCTCCCAAAAGAAAAAGTTATAAACAAAAGGGCGATTTAATCGCGGTACCACCTTTATTTATAACTTATTGTTACCTTATTAATTTTATATCGGAAATTACCCACTTTTTCTCCATTTGCAACCTTCATATAATCTTAATATTAACTTGCACCAACTGTTAACTCTCTATAAATAAGAATTATACTACTCCTCAAATTTCTTCAAAAACTAAAAACATTATATATTATCTTGCTTCAAATATCAACAATTTTTATAAAAAAAATTCTGGTTATTATACCAGAATCTAATTATGCTCTTGATGAATACTTTCCATCAGCAGTAGTTACTATAATTTTTTCACCTTGTGAAATAAACATAGGAACTCTTAAAGTATAACCAGTTTCAATAGTTGCATCTTTAGTAGCATTATTAGTAGTATTTCCCTTAACAGCATCAGTAGTTTCTGTAACTTCATATTCAATCTTTTCTGGAAGCACTAAACCTAATATATCACCATTATACATTTGAACAGTAATCTCTAAACCTTCTTTTAAAAACTTAGAATTATCAGCTACTATACTTTCATTAATTTCCATTTGTGAATAATCATTATTATTCATAAACACATAATTTGATCCATCTTTATAAAGATATTGCATAGGTAATCTCTCAACATGAGCTTTTTCTAACTTAAGGTTAGTATTAAATGTATCTTCAATAGTAGAACCTGTTTTTAAATCACGATATTTAATTCTTACAAAAGCAGGACCTTTACCTGGTTTAACATGTTGGAATTCAATAATCATAACAAGTTTACCATCTAATATTAAAGTCATACCATTTTTAATATCATTAATATTAACGTTCATAAATTACTTCCTTTCTTACTTCTTTTCTTTAAATACTTGGACTTTTCCGCATTTTTTACAGAATTTTTTAATTTCTAACTTATCTGGAGTGTTAGCTTTATTTTTTTCTGTTGGTCTTATAAATGAACCACAAACAGAACATTTTAATTCAACAGTTTCACGATTTTCATTCTTTTTAGCCATGATTTTTCCTCCTTTTTCTTGCGTAAGTATTATATCATATTATTTAAAACTTAATCAATACCTAATGATTTAATTAACTATTATTAACTGAAAAAACAAAACATAATAACTATTTAATTAAAGTATTATATATTAATTCACTAGCTCTTTTAGATATTCTTGCATTAATTGGATACTTATAACTACTTACCTTATTTTTATATTTAATATGAGGGCTTACTATAATCATTGAAAATACTGGTTCATTATAAGGCGCATACATAATATATGATGTAGATACTGTAGCTTTATCAATAATACCATCCATATCAGTATCTAAAAAACTTTCAGCTGTACCAGTTTTACCTGCTGATGAAAATTTATGATTGGTATAAGAATAACCTGTACCACTTACATTAACTGCTTTAAACCCTTCTCTTATTCTATTTAAATAAGTATATTCAATAGGGGCATCATTATATACTTTATTTTTATTCTCATAGTATATACTTCCATCAGAATTTAATACATATTTTAATAAAGATAACCTTATTCTTTTACCACTAGCAATTGTATTAATATATTGTGATAACTCCAATGGAGTATAAGTATCATACTGTCCAATAGACATATTAAGAAGTAAATCATCGCTAATCATACTACCTTTTTGACCAGCACTTTCATTAGACAAGTCTATTCCAGTAAGTGCACCTAAACCATATAAAGAAAAGATATCACGATACATATTAAAATGATTTTCATTTGCATTAATCTTAATTCCAGATTTATATTCATTACCTGTAATACCAATTGCAATTAAATATTGAAAATAATTACTACTCATTCTAAGAGCTTCTATGTCATTTAATAAACCTAACGTTTTCCAAGAACACTTAGGTTTTTGATTTTTAAGCCTTACACATCCATCTCTAACTTTAGTTTTATCTGAAATAATACCATATTTATATCCAACACTAATCGATGCCCCTTTAACTGCACTACCAACTGTAAAAGAATTTAAAGCATTATAATAACTATAATCAATAAAGTTATTATTATCAATTTTTTTACCTATTAATGATATTATTTCTCCTGTATTTGGATTACTTACTACCATATAAGAAGTATCATAATATTTAGTATTATATTCTTTTTTAGCCTTAATCATTTCTTCTTCAATAATTTTTTCAAGCTCAATTTGAAGATTAATATCTATACTTAATACTAAATCTTTACCTTTAATCTCATCACTTATTTTAACCAAATGGCCATTATTAACTTGATATTTAGCTTTTTCACCCTTTAAATAGTCATCATATATTAATTCTAAATTATTAATACCTACTCTATCATTTAAATCATAACCTTTGTCTAAATAATAATCTTTTAGTTCAAATGGCACTCCTTGTGCATATGAAGATACATTTCCAAAAACATCCCTTAATACTTTTCCATATGGATAATATCTTTCCCACGTAATATCTGTTCTAATTCCTTCTAAATTAAGTTCATTTATTTTAATATACTCTTCTTCAGTTAAATTATTTTTAATAATCTTATCTTCATAACTATACCCTTTATTTAATAAATAATATAAATATGCTTCCTTTTTAGAGATATTTTCAAGCATATCATCTGTTATTATATTTAACTTTTCTTCTAATAACTGTTTAGATGTAATTTTTCTTTCTTCATACTGTTTAAATAAATCACTAGATATTAAATTATCTACTTTCTTCTTATTTAATTGATAATAATAGTATCTTAAATCATAATCACTAACATTATCATCTATATCAATAACCAAAGAAAGCTTTTTAACGATATCTAATACTGTATTATTACTTATATTTAACCTATTAAATATTAATGATCTAACGCCTTTATTATCTACTAAAATATTCCCATTAATATCTAATATTCTCCCTCTTGGAGCAGTTAATCCATAAATTATACTTTTTTTAATAACATAATTATTTTCAATATTTAAATAGATAACTTTAAAAAGTACTACTATATTTATAATTAATACTATAATCCATATTTTATTTTTCATATTAATATTATGGCAGATTATTTCATATAATATTCTGGGTGACAAATGAATATTATTGATTTATATGTAAATAATTTAAGAAAGGAAGATATAAGCTTATTTGCGCAAAAAAATGATATTAATCTAAATGATAATGAATTAGATTTTACTTATAACTTTATTAAAAATAATTATAAAGAAGCTATAAAAAATAAAGACACTTTTAATTTAAGTGCCTATAAAGATAAATATTCAGAAGAAAATTTTGTAAAAATAGAAAAATTACTTACTAAATATATTAATTATTTATAACATCTTCCTTTAAATTAGAATTAAATTCTTTCTTTCGAATCATATCTATTTCATATTTATATGGAGCATGTTCTTCAATATATGGTGTTTCTAATATCTTAGGAACATCTTTTAATTTTTCATTACAAATAACATTTAATAATGCATTAAAACCAATTGTACCAAACCCAATATTTTCATGGCGATCTTTATGAGCACCAAGTTCATTTTTTGAATCATTTACATGAACACATTTAATTTTATCAATGCCAATATATTTATCAAAAATATTTAAATAACTATCAAAATTATTAATATCAACTCCTGAATCATTTAAATGGCAAGTATCTAAACAAACACCTATTTTATCTTTTAATACTACTCCATTTATAATAGTCGCTATTTCATCCATATTAGCTCCTATCTCAGTACCCTTACCAGCCATTGTTTCCAATAAAATCATAATTTTATCAGATTCTTCTAAGATATTATTTAATGCATTAATAATATTATTGATAGCTGTTAATTTATCAAGTTTAGTAGCTGAACCAGGATGTAAAACAATATACTTTACACCCAACTTTTCACATCTTTTAATTTCATTTTTTAAAAATTCTTGACTAAACTTATACTTATCTTCATCAGTATTATTAGCAAGATTTATAATATATGGAGCATGACAAATTACATTATCAATTAATATATTATTTTCTTTCATCATATTAAGAGCTTTATTAGTTAATTCATCGTTAATTGGACTTCTAAGTGTATTTTGTGGTGCCCCAGTATAAAACATAAATGCATTAGCATTATATCCTACTGCTTCTTTTACACTAGCTAATAGTTGTTCTTTATTAAAACTAACATGAGAACCTATATACATATTACCACCTACTTAATGATAACATTTATAATAAAAAAAATCAAAGTTTAAACTTTGATTTTATGAACAAGCAGCTGCTTGAGTACTACCGTTTTGAATACCACCTTTATTATTAGTAGCGTTGTAATCTTTTTCTAATGTATCATAAGTAGCCCCACTAACAAAATAGTTACCATCACTTAAATATAGGGTAAATACAACGCCATCAGAGTTATTACCAGTTACACTTACATGTCCTTTGTAATTACCAACACCTTGTTTCATTAATTCTGATAAATTATAGCAAGTTTTTGAACTACTACCTGTAGTGAGTAAATCAGTTTGATACTGAGTATTTGCGGTATTAAGCACTTTTTGTGCATAAATTTTAAATGAATTCTTTCTTGCCTTATTCATTGAATCCATTACTGATGGAATTGCAATTACCATAATTATAGCAAGTACTACAATTACAGCAAGAAGTTCAACTAATGTAAAACCTTTTTTATTATTCTTCATATTATCCTTCCTCACATTTCTT
The DNA here is from genome assembly GCA_902783555.1 of uncultured Erysipelotrichaceae bacterium. Taxonomy (GTDB): domain Bacteria; phylum Bacillota_I; class Bacilli_A; order RF39; family UBA660; genus CAG-533. Next base: position 4,636 of record CACZRB010000035.1, on the reverse strand, counting down.
TAATATTATGATGTTGTTCCTTGTGGACAGGTACTTGTTATTTTAGTAATACCAGATGCAGGTGTTTTAGCATCACCAGTTTGAATTGCACTGCCTTCTAAGCCAGCATATGTTGCACCCTTAGTAGAAGCGCCAGTTCCTGAAGCAGCAGTATAATAATTACCATCAGCTATTACAATTGTAAATTCTACATTGTCACTATTACTACCAGAAACCATAACATAACCAACATAATTACCAGCACCTTGTTTCATTAGTGTTGATATTGGATAACAAGTTTTAGTTGCACTACCACTTGTTAACATATCTGTTTGATACTGAGTACTTGCAGTATTTAATACCTTTTGAGCATAAATTTTGAATGAATTCTTTCTTGCCTTATTCATTGAATCCATTACTGATGGAATTGCAATAACCATAATTATAGCTAGTACTACAATTACTGCTAGTAGTTCTACTAATGTAAAACCTTTTTTGTTTTTCTTCATATTTCTCCTTCTCCTATCTTTCTAAATTAATTATAATTCAATAGTATTTTAAATGTCAAGCAAAATTATGACTATAGTGTCAACCATTTTATTGAGCACTACACTTACTTGCAATTTCAGCCGCACTAGGGCACGTTAAACTATTTATAGTTCCTTCTGTAACCTTATCTTCTATATCTTTTAATCTACTATTATTAACAATTAATTTACCATTTTTTATTGTCACTTTAAAATCATAATTTTCTGAATTTGGATTACAAACTAATACGTATCCTTCATAGCTTCCTTTACTTTGCCCCATTAATTCATCTAAAGTGTAACATGTTATATTAGTTTTTCCAGTAGTTAACATATCAGATTGATATTTAGCCGATACTGTATTTATTACCTTTTTAGCATATACTTTAAATGAATCTTTTCTAGCCCCACCTAAAGAATTAGAAACCATTGGAATTGCTATTACTATAATTACAGCTAATATAACTATTACCGCCAATAGTTCTATTAACGTAAAACCTTCTTTCCTTTTCATCAATATCATACCTATCTTTCTATAATAAATTATAACATTATTAAATAGTTTGTCAAATATTAACCTAGTTTTATTTAATAATAAGTGTCAAATAAAAAGAAATTTATAATAAATTCCTTTTTATTGGATTATTTTTAATACCGAATTTACCGTATCTAATGTATCAACTACATTACTTGCCTTTTGCATTTTTTTAGATCTTTCATCTAATCTATAAGCATTATAAAAAGATTTAAAGTTATTTTTATCTCTATTTAAGTATTTATACCAGTAAGAATTATTTTTTAAATAATTATGTAGCTTTATATCATTTGATATCTTTACTATTAATTCAGGAGCCATTTAATCACCAAAAAATTTAGTTATTGGCCTAGGAGTTTTAGGAATATTTACTTGCATACTAGTTGGATTTTTAGTTGTTAACTCCTGAATAACCCCAATAATCTTTTGCGCATTTCCAATATGTTTTTGAATATTATCTATATTAATATTTTTAACTATATCAGTTAGTTGAGCTAGTGGAAGTGTTCTATCCTCATCTTTATACTTATTCCATACATTATCATCTTCTCCATACATATCATATATTTCATAAAAATCTTGCCAAGTATTCTTTTTATCTCTTACATAAGTTACTAATTCTGGATGACTTTTAACAAATCTTTTAAACTCTTCTTTTTTGTCCATAATAAAACCACCTATTAAATTATATATTTAATAAGTGGTAAATATTCTATAGTTTAAAATCATCAATAAAATCATCAATAGTCATTTCTTTTACATTAGATTCATCTTCCATTTTTACTTTTACATCTTCATCTAATATAACTTTTAACTCTCTAATTGGAAAAGCATTATTGATTTTTTGTTTACTTATAACAGAACCAGTTGAAATTAAATCCATAATTGGAATATCACTATTTTTTATAACACTAATATCATCTTTACATTTAAATCCAACATTATCTCTAGCCCCTGTTATAAAGGCATTTACTACCTTATAATCTTTAGCTTTTACCTTTTTAATTAAAGTAGTACCTCTCTTAGCTCTAGATAATAAATTCAAATCTTTTACTTTAACTCTCTTAGCAGTACCTTGATTAGTAAATACATTAATATATTCATCATCAGTATTATATGTAAATCCTGCAACTACTTGATCATCCTTTAAATTAATACCCTTAACCCCAGATGTCTTAGCACTCGTTACTGGTATTTCAGCAGTTGTATAATTTAAATAATAACCTGTTTCAGTTATAAGAATCGTATTAGGCTTAGTGATTGAAACATTTATAATTTCATCATCATCCTTTAATTTCATAGCCGTATATACTTTATTATAACGATTAACTATAAAATCATTTAAAAGTGTTTGTTTAACCATACCATGCTTACTAAAGAAAGTTACAACTGGATTTTGAACCTCTTCATTTATAACATAAGCACGTACTACTTTATCATCAGGATTTAGCGTAACTATATTACTTACATGTTTACCTAAATCTTTCCATTTACATGTAGGAATCTCATGAATTGGAATATATAAATAATTACCCATAGATGTAAAAATACATAATTTATTTAAAGTATTTGTTTGCATGTAACTAATAACAAAATCACCAGGTTTTAATGCTGTTTCACCATCATTAGCATTATGACTCTTTTTACTAACCCTTTTTAAGTATCCATCATTTGTAAGAATAATTATTACATCTTCTTTTTGAATTAAATCTTTTTCATCTATTTTTATTTCCGTAACTTCAGCTTTTATTTCCGTTTTTCGTGGAATACCATACTCTTTTTTAATTCTTCTAAGTTCTTCTTTTATAACCATTCTAAGTTTATTTTCATCATTTAAAATACCCGTTAATTGTTCAATAATTTTGCGTAGATTAGCAAGTTTTTCTTCTAGAATAGTTACATCAGTATTAGTTAAACGATATAATTGTAACATTACAATTGCTGTAGCTTGTTCATCTGTAAAATCATATTCTTTAACTAAATTAGAAATAGCATCTTGCTTATTTTTACTACTACGAATAATTCTAATAACCTCATCTAAAATACTTATTGCTTTAACAAGTCCTTCGGTAATATGCATTTCACTTTTAGCAGTTGCTAAATCAAATTTAGTTCTTTTCGTAATAACATCTTTTTGATGTTCAATATAAGCATCAATTATTGGAATAATACCTAAAAGTCTAGGTCTTCTTTTATCAATACAAACCATATTATAATTATAAGTTGTCTGTAAATCAGTATTCTTTAAAAGATATTTTAATATTAAATCTTTATCAGCACCAGGCTTTAAATCTATTACAATACGTATATTTGCATCTTTATCAGATTCATCACGTACTTCTGCTATCCCATCAATTTTCTTTTCATATCTAATATCATCAATTTTTCTTACTAAAAGCATTTTATTAACTTCAAAAGGAATTTCAGTAACTACAATTTGATCTTTACCCTTATTTCTTTGAAATTCACATTTAGATTTAACAATTAATTTACCACGTCCAGTTTTAAATGCACTTCTAATACCATCTAAGCCCTCTACAATTCCTCCAGTTGGAAAATCTGGACCTTTCATAATTTCAAAAATAGATTCTTCATGACAATTAGGACTATCTATTCTCTTAATAACTGCATCACATACTTCAATTAAATTATGTGGTGGTATATTAGTAGCATATCCAGCACTTATTCCATTAGTACCATTAACAAGTAAATTAGGAAACTTAGCTGGTAAAACAGTTGGTTCTAATAATGTATCCGAATAATTTGGTGCCATTGCAACTGTATCTTTATCTAAATCTTTAAGAAGTTCTTCACTAATTTTAGCTAAGCGACACTCAGTATAACGATAAGCAGCTGGACCATCACCATCAATTGAACCATTATTACCATCAACTTCAACTAATATATGATTTTGCTTCCAATCCTGACTCATACGTATTAATGCCTCATATACTGACGAATCACCATGAGGATGATAATGACCTAAAACATTACCTACTGCATTAGCACACTTCTTAAATTGTTTATCATAAGTATTCTTATCACGATACATAGCATAAATAATTCTTCTTTGTACTGGCTTTAAACCATCTCTAACATCAGGTATAGCTCTATCTTGAATAATATATTTAGAATATCTAGCAAAACGAGATCCCATTATTTCTTCTAAACTATACTCATGTATTCTTTTTAATATCTCTTCCATTTTGTTCACCTACTATCATATTGCAAATAATATTTTAACATAATTTTTTTAAACTTTGTATGATTTTTGCTTTATTTTTAAAAATATAAGCTTTTTAACAAAAGAAAAAGTGTTTATACTTCATAAACACTTACTTTTTTCTTATCTCTTCCTAATCTTTCATACTTTACAGTTCCATCAATTAGAGCATATAATGTATGATCTTTACCCATTCCAACATTTTTACCAGGATAAATTCTAGTTCCTCTTTGACGATAAATTATATTACCAGCTAATGCTTTTTGTCCATCACTAAGTTTAGCGCCTAATCTACGTCCTTCAGAATCTCTACCATTTTGAGTAGAACCTTGAGCTTTAACATGAGCAAAACGTTGAATGTTTAATTTTATA
>CACZRB010000034.1 GCA_902783555.1 uncultured Erysipelotrichaceae bacterium | reverse complement strand
GAATATATAGCAAGCCCTGAATTTGTTAATTTATTAAATCAAAATAAAAGAAATATTAATTTAAGTTCAATTGATGCATCACTTGCTACATATGAACTATCCGACTGGAAATATGATGCTGAAAAAGGATATCCTGTTTTAGACAATTAATAAAATAATGGTAGATTTTGTAGAAATCTATCATTTTTCTTGCTATAATTTAAATAGGGGGATGCTTATGAAAACTATTGAATTTAAGAAATATAATTTAACAATTAATTTGACTCCATTTATTAATATAGTGGGGTCTCATTCTAGTGGAAAAACAAAGTTTTTAAAAACACTTATTAATCAACTAAACAATGATGATATTTTAATTGATGATAAACCAATAAATAGTTTTGAAATTGAATTTTTACGTAAGAATATTTCTGCAGTATTAAAAACAAATGAATTTAAGACTGAATATGTTAAAGACGAGTTATTATTTTATCAAAAAATTATTAATACTGCTGATAAAGTAGCAAATAAGAATGTAGAAAAATTTGTTAAATTTTTTAATTTAGAAGACATAATTGAAAGTAAAATAAAAAATTTAACAACTTATGAAAAAGCATACATTAAAATATTATCACTACTTATTATTAGCCCATCTATTTTAGGAATTGATGATATGTTAACTTATTTATCATATGATCAAAAATTTAAAATTATTAAATATGCTAAAGAAAATAATATATGCATTTTAAATGTTACAAGTAATGCAGAAGAATTACTATTTGGTACTGATATAGTAATAATGGATAATAATAAAGTAATTGCTTATGATAAAACTGAAAAAATATTATCAAATGATAAATATTTATCAAATATAGGAATGAATGAACCATTTATAGTAGAACTTAGTACAAATTTAAATTATTATGATTTACTTAAAAAGAAATACTTTGATATGGGTACTTTAGTAGGTGAATTATGGAAATAATGTATTCTAACTCTATTAATAATAAGTATTTTAATAATCATTCATTCATTGGTTTTATTGGAGAAGCAAGTGATTTAACAACAATAGTTAGCGAAATTAATAATGTTAAGTTAAAAGATAATACTAAAGTAAAAAAATTAATTAAAGGTATAACCTATTTAGATATTTTAGGGCTTAATTATGACATATTAAAGAATAAAGTATGCAAATTAAGTGATACAGAACTTAAACTAATTAAGCTTATAAATACATGTGAAAAGCATCCCAATTTAGTAATATTAAATAATTTTGATTTAGGATTTAATTATAAAGATAAATCAAAGATATCAAAATTTATTAAAACAATTAACGCTGAATATAAAACAAATTTTATTATAATATCAAATGATATATTCTTTTTAAATAAAACTTCTAAGCATATTATAATATCTAAAAATAAGATTATAAAATATCAAGGAGACTTAATTAGTGCAATTAAGCAAGGATTAATTGATAAACCGCCAATTATTAAATTTATTGATTTAGCAAATGAATCAAACGCTAAATTAGATTATACTTTAGATAATAAAGAATTATTAAAAGCTATATATAGGAGCGTCTTTTAAATGAGATATTTAGCAAAAATTAGTTATGATGGAAGCAAATTTTATGGCTTTCAGAAATTAAATAATCATAAAACAGTTCAAGAAGAATTAGAAAAAGCTTTAACATCAATAAACAAATCAATAGTATTAGTTAAAGGTGCTGGTAGAACTGATAGAGGAGTACACGCTTTTAATCAAGGCGTTTCTTTTGAGTTAAATATTAACATTGACACATCACATTTAAAAGAAGCTATAAATTCTTTAATAGATAAATCTATTTATGTAAATGAAGTATATGAAATGGATAGTGAATTTCATGCCAGATTTGACTCTCTAGAAAAAACTTATCAATACGTAATAAATACTGGAGAGTACGATCCAATTGATAATGATTATATATATAACTATGGATATAATTTAAATATTAAAAAGATGAAAAAGGCATCAAAATATCTAGTTGGGCCTCATTCATATAAAGCATTCACTTCAGGTGATAGAGCAAATTATAATAGTATTATTTATAGTATTAAAATTCAAAAGAAAAAAGATATAGTACTAATTACATTTAGGGGTAAAAGTTTTTATCGCTATATGATAAGAAATATGGTAGGAGCTTTAATATTAGTTGGTAGTGGTAAACAAGAACCTATAATTATAAAAGAGATGCTTGAAACTGAAAAGAAAAAATATAATTATATAACATCTCCAGCAAGTGGTTTATATTTAGTAGACGTAAAATATTAAATTAAAACTAAACATCAATTCATTGATGTTTTTTAAAATTAAACTATTTCTTTCTTTTTAATTATTGTATAATAAGTTTGTAGGTGATACTAATGACAGATAATTTTAAAAGTATAAGAAGTATTAAAGACTTAACAAACGTATTTATAAATATTATTCCAATTTTTTTCAAAACTAAAAAAGAATTAGGAATTTTTTCTATGTGTGCTTATAGATTTCTAAAAGAAGACAAAAAAACTATATATGAAAAGTATGCCCAAATAAGTGATGATAAATACAAAATTAAAACTTTATTTAAAAAAGGACTTGGATTTAGCATCGGGAAGTATGTATATTATTTTAATATATATACTCTTAAAATAGATACCAATAGAATGGTTAATTATCCACCTCAAAATGTCTTTCTTATTAACTTTACTAGTAAAACTAAAGAAATAATATTTCCCGTTGTATATAATCTTATTTATTATAAAAAGTATTTAGGAAAAGTTGGACCATTATTTAAATATAAAAATAAAGATTTAGTATGTTACTTTAGACAAACAAAGATGAATTCTATTGCAATTACTGTACGTAAAAATAATATAACTGATTCCTTAAATGAAAAACTTAAAATATTTTTTGCTAAAGTATTATCTATAATAACTCCTAAAAAAGATATAATATTATTATATGAAAAAGAAGCTAATAAATATGAAGAAAGTGCCTCAGTTGTATATGAAAAATTAATTGATTTAGGATATAAAAATACTTATTTTATTATAAAAAAGAATAGTAGACATAATACTTTTATTAAAGAAAAATATTTAAGGAATATAATTTATGCTTATACTTTTAAACATTATTATTACTGGTTTAAATGTCATAAGTTTATTGGTACAGAGACAATTCCACACTCTATTGAGCTTCGTGCTGCTAATAGTTTAATTACTAGAAAAATGATAAAGAAAAACTATAAACAAGTATTTTTACAACATGGTGTAATGTATATGGTAGCGTTAAATCCAAATAGTCGTAGTGCTTTCCTTAAAGGCGGAAATGAAATGCCAATGGATGCTAAAATAGTAGTATCATCTAAAAAAGAAGCAGAGCACTTTATTGATTTAGGTGGTTTTAACAAAGAAGATCTTTATATAACTGGACTTCCTTCATATGATCGTAATATTCAAAACCCTAATGCTGATAAAATAACAATTATGTTAACATGGAGAAGCTGGGAATATAATATATTAGAGTCAAATTATAAAAAGTCAAATTATTATAATATGGTTAAAAAAATTATTAACAATATTCCTAAAGAATTTAGTGATAAAGTTATAGTATTACCTCATCCATTAATATTTGATAAATTAAAAAATACTGATTTATCTAAATGGATACCTGATGTATTATCATATGATAAAATATTAGAAGAAACAAAACTTCTAATAACTGATTATTCTTCTATATCTTATTCTGCATTTTACAGAGGTGCTAACATTATTTTTTGCTGGGAAGAATTAGAAGCTTGTATGAAAGAATATCAAAGCCATTTAATGTTAAATGAAGATAATGCTTTTGGTGATATAAGTTATGATTTTAGTGATATTAAAGAGCTAGTTAAGAATAATTATTTGTCTCATCAAAGCAAAAAATACCAAAACAGATATCAAAAAATAGTAGAATTTCATGATAATCATAATACTGAACGATTAATTGAATGCTTAAAAAAAGACCATATAATATAAGGAGGATAATATGACAATCTTAATTACAATATTTAAATGGCATTTAAGATTTATCTACTTTTTTATAAAAATATTTACTAAACAAAATAATAAAAAGATACTTTTTATGTCTAGACAATCAGCAACTCCAAGTTTAGACTTTAAAATGCTAAAAGAAGATTTTAATAAAAGATACCCTGATTATAAAGTCATAGTTTTAAATAAATTATTATTTAAAAAAAATATAATTAGTTATTATTTTCATAT
>CACZRB010000033.1 GCA_902783555.1 uncultured Erysipelotrichaceae bacterium | reverse complement strand
TCATCATTTTGAACTTTATAATCACTTCTATTTATTATTTGCAAATTATAAAACAACTCATGAGGTAAAAGTTCCTTACTTTTATCATATTCATATCCATCATATCCATTAGAAGTTAATCCAAATAATTCACTATGATTCTTTAACCATTTTTTATGCTTAATTAGCATCTTAAATATTTTATCAATATCTTTTTGAGTTAAATCCTCTTTAAATTTTAAATATTTTAATAAATCTTCTAACTCCGTATTTTTTAATACAGCAAAGTTCAATCTATTATCTAAATTAATTTTACCAAAACCATCAACCACATAATGTTGAACCCCATCAAATACTAAATCATTAGCATGATCACCATCAATATTATAAATCATACCACGTAAACCAAAAGCTGGATATCTATTATAACTCATAATATCTTCTTCTTCATTATCAAATATATCATTAACTTTAGTTTGTACTACAATTGATAATTTACCTGCCATAACTTCATTTCTTTTAGCAACGTATTTTTTCATTTTTCACCTCAAACAACAATTATTATACGCTTATAAATGTAATAGTCAATTATATAGAAAAAAGATTCTACTTTTCTTTTTCTTTTGTAGAATCTTCTTTTTTATTTTTCTTATTACTTTTTTTAGAATTTTCTTCTTTTACTTCTTCATCTTCAGTAATAACATACTCTTCAACAGTTGATAATTTACCTGTTGCCACCAATTCATCTATTTCCTCTTTAGTAATAGTTTCTCTTTCAACTAAAGTATCTGCTATTAAAAATACTAAATCTTTATTATCTTTTAATATCTTTGTAGCATTTTGATAACATTCATCCATTATTTTACGAACTTCATTATCAATTTCTAAAGCAACTGTATCACTAAAGTTTTGACTTTTACTATTATAGTCTCTTCCTAAAAATACGCTTTCTGAAGGATGTTCTAATTGAACTGGTCCTAAATCACTCATACCATATGTAGTAACCATTGCTCTAGCAATTTTAGTAGCTTTTTTAAAATCATCAGATGCCCCAGTAGTTATCTCACCAAAATATAACTCTTCAGCAACTCTACCGCCAAGTAAACCAGTTATTTGAGCAAGAAGTTGAGTCTTAGTTGCAATAGATATTTTTTCTTCTTTTGGAAGCATCATTGTATATCCACCTGCAACTCCTCTTGGAATAATAGTAATCTTATGAACTTCATCAGCATCCTTTAATTTAAGCCCAATAACAGCATGCCCAGACTCATGAATTGAAACAAGTCTTTTTTCTTCAGGATTAATAGTTCTACTAACCTTAGCAGGTCCCATTAAAACTCTATCTGTTGCTTCATCTATTTCTGCCATTCCAATTGAATTTTTATTTCTTCTAACAGCAAGAAGTGCTGCTTCATTAAGTAAATTTTCTAAATCTGCTCCACTAAATCCAGGAGTTCTTTTAGAAATATTTTCTAAACTAACACTTTTATCAAAAGTTTTATTTCTAGCATGTACTTCTAAAATAGCTTTACGCTCTTTTTGATCTGGAAGACTAACAGTAACTTGTCTATCAAATCTTCCTGGTCTAAGTAAAGCAGGATCCAATACATCAGGTCTATTAGTAGCTGCAATAATGATAATACCTTCATTTGCACCAAAACCATCCATTTCGGTAAGTAATTGGTTTAATGTTTGTTCTCTTTCATCATGTCCACCACCAAGTCCAGTACCTCTTTGACGACCAACTGCATCTATTTCATCTATAAATATTAAACATGGTGCACTTTGTTTGGCTTGTTTAAACATATCACGTACTCTTGATGCACCTACACCTACAAATAATTCTACAAAATCAGAACCACTAATATAATAGAAAGGTACATTTGCTTCTCCTGCAACAGCTTTAGCAAGTAAAGTTTTACCAGTACCCGGTGGCCCAACAAGTAAAACACCTTTTGGAATTCTAGCACCTAATTTTTGAAATTTCTTTGGATTTTTTAAGAAATCAATAAGTTCTGAAACTTCTTCTTTCTCTTCAACTAAACCAGCAACATCACTAAAATGTGCTTCAGCTTCTTGAGAAAGTTTTGCTTTACTTCTACCAAAATCCATACTATTTTTATTAGTTCCACTAATCTTAGTTAAAATAAATAACATAGCGCCTATTAATAAAATAGTTGGCACAACATTAACAATTATAGCAACAAAACTACTACTTTCTGGATTAACATTAGTATTAACTTTAATATTATCATTATCAGCATATTTCATAACTCGTTCTAAAACTGTTTCAGCAAGTGGTACATTTACTTTAAAACTTTCAGTATCACTATAATCTTTTAATTTACCAGTAATATAATATACACCACTACTATTCTTAGGAGTTATCGTTATTTCCTTAACTGTACTCTTTGAGAACTCACTAATTAACTGATCATAAGTAAACTCATTTACTTTAAATCTTGATAAATTATAAAACAGTACTATTCCTATCATAATTATAAATAATAAAACATAAGGAACACTCTGTTTAAAATCGTTTCTATTTTTCATAATTCTCTCCTTTTTTTATGTACTTAACTATTATATCATAATCTTCATTTATTTGTTTATCAAATTTGCTTTTTTTAATGCCAGGAATCCACAATATTTTCCCTACATTATCACATACAATTGGATACTTATATCTTTCATCTTTAGGTATCTTTGCTTCACTTAATATCTCACCTAACTTTTTAGTACCATTTCTAAGTTCTATTTTATCTCCAACTTTTCTATTCCTAACATGAAGAGGAAGTTCAATATATTTAGTACTTAATCTTATTAAATAATTACTTTTAACTATATCAGTACTATTTATTCTCATTAAAACCCAATTATCTTTTACAAGTTCACTATCAAATACAATATCATAATCACTATAATTATTAACAATACCAAATTCTAGTATATTATAATATTTACTTACTACTAAATTATTAGGTAAATTTACAGAACTATTCTTTTTATCACTATTAATTAAATCTAAAATTAATTCAACATGACTATCATTAACTCTATTAATATCTTTATTATATATATTAAACAATACTTTTTTAAGTATACATTGTTTTAATAGTAAAGGAAGAATAATAAATTCATTTAAATCTAATCTATTATTCAAATATAACTGACTATATAAAGTATCAACCTCTTTTTCAATATAATCATTATATTCATTAATAATATAACTAAACTTTATGAATTTTTTATGAACATTTGGATTTATTTCTTTAAGTATAGGTAAAATCTCATTACGATACTTATTTCTTGTATAAACACTATCTAAATTAGTTTCATCAATTGCATAAGGAATATTATTACTATCAACATATTCTAAAATATCTTTTTTAGTTAAATAAACTAATGGTCTTACAATCTTATAATTATTCTTTTTTACTACTGTACTAAACCCACCATATCCTTTAAAAGAAGCCCCTCTAGATAAACGCATTAAAATAGTCTCTACTAAATCATCACCATGATGAGCAGTAAATAAATACTTAGCATGATATTTATTTACAACATTATCAAAAAAATTATATCTAAAATTACGATAAAATTCTTCCCTATTACCAACAACATCTTCTTTAATTTCGATTCCCTCAAATATCAAATTATTATTAATACAATACTCTTTTAAATCTGAAAATTCCCTATCAGATTCCTTACGATATTTATGATTTACATGTGCAACTATTACCTCAAAATTAAGCTTTCTTAAAATATCCAAAAGACACATTGAATCAGGTCCATAAGAACATGCTAAAACTATTTTTTCATCCTCATAAATTTTTAAACCCTTAATAAAATTAATAACATCTTCCATAAGAACGCCTCTCAATAACATATATTAACTTAATATTATTTTTTTATCAAGAAAAAAGAGAATATATATTCCTCTAAATACTATAATTTAATCAAATTTTCTTCTTTACGATAACTATTTCTAATATCTTCTAACTTAGCTAGTTCTTCTCTTATTTCATATCTAATATGAAATGGTCTTTTATTTAAAACAGTAAGTAAATCATTTAATATATCAATATCTTCTTCACTAATATTATTAATTAACACATTAAGTAAAATTTTTATCTCATCTAAAGATATCCCACTAATAGCACAAACACAAATAGCAATCATCTCTACGTCTCCATCTTCAATTAAAGAACGTACAAATAAACTACTATTATCTTTATCTTCCTTTTTATTCTTTTCTAATAAATTTTTAATTTTCTTTAAACTTTCTAACATATTTTCCCCCTACTATACATTAAATCTAAAATAACATATATCTCCATCTTGCATTATATAATCTTTTCCTTCAAGTCTCATTTTGCCAGCTTCTTTAACCTTAATCTCAGAACCATATTCTTTAAGGTCATCAAAAGACATAACTTCTGCCTTAATAAAACCTCTTTGAAAATCACTATGGATTATACCAGCACATTCTGGAGCTTTCATTCCTTTTTTAAAAGTCCAAGCTCTACATTCATCTTTACCAGATGTAAAGAATGTTTGAAGTCCAAGTAAATTATAAGTAGCAAAAATAAGTTTATCTAGTCCACTATTTGCAATACCCATTTCCTTTAAAAATTCCTCTTTTTCTGAATCTTCCATTTCTGAAAGTTCAGACTCCATCTTAGCACAAACAACAACTACAGAAGCATTCTCATCTTTAGCATATTCAGATAATCTATCAGTATATTCATTATGACCTAAAATAGCATCATCTTCACTAACATTTGCCATATAAATAATTGGTTTTAATGTAATTAAACAAAATGGTTTTAATATAGATAATTCATCTTTATCTAATTCCAATCTTCTAAGAGGAATATTTTTAAGTAGTGCATCTTCACATTTCTTTAAGGTATTAATTTCTAATAACTCCCCTTTATCTTTGGTCATACTAGCTTTCTTACCAATTTTATTAATTCTATTTTGAATTTGTTCTAAATCACTTAATGCAAGCTCCGTAGTTATTATTTCAATATCTCTAATTGGATCTACATTACCCTCAACATGAATAATATCCGTATTTTCAAAACATCTAACTACTTCTACAATTGCATCAACTTCTCTTATATGACTTAAAAATTTATTTCCAAGGCCTTCACCATTAGAAGCACCTTTTACAAGCCCAGCAATATCTGTAAATTCATAAGTAGTATAAATTGTTCTCTCAGGTAAATATAATTCACTTAAATAATCTAATCTTGTATCAGGTACAGTTACTACTCCAACATTAGGATCAATAGTAGCAAAAGGGTAATTTGCAGCTAAAATATTTTTCTTAGTAATTGCATTAAATAATGTACTTTTTCCTACATTAGGTAATCCAACAATACCAGCTTTTAACATAATATCACGTTCTTTCAAATGGTAGTATATCAAAAAAAAGACTCATTTTAAAGTCTTTACGCTATTATTACTAGATAATAATTCTTCTTTTTTATTAATTATATCTAAAAATTTATTAAATTCTTCTTCACTTACTTTTCCAAGTATAAAAGCATTTTTAGCATAAGGCAAAATTTTATTTAATATATCTAAATTACCATACTCAAAAGCTTCTAACATTGTATTATACATATCATTATTTATATTATAAGGCCATCCATATTTCTTTATCATAGAATATAACTCATTAGTCTTTTCTTTTCTTAGTAATTCTATTTTTACTAATGTAGTTTTACAAGAATCACTATTTTGAAAATTATTTAAATTACTTTCATATTTTTTATAAGTATCTAAACATCTTCTTAAATAATCTAATCTTCTTTTAATAATAGTTAAATCTTCTTCATTAAACTGTTTCATTTTATTCTCCTAACATTAATATACTATATAATTTACTATTTGCTTTAATATATTTATAATACTGTGGCAAAGAAATATTTTTATCTATTTTTCTTAAGTATGAAAGTGTAATTGGATTTTTAAACTTACAATATAGTTTTATATGTAAAGCATATGCCTTTAAAGCCCCTCTATAATAATCACTAATATTATCTTTAGGATTTGTTTTCTCTATAATATATTTAACATCTCCACAAAGTACTTTATCTACTATAATATACCCTATAATAGCTTTATCTATACCAGATGAATAAACATATATTTTCTTATTTAAATTATTATCTCCAATCGTACTTTTACGATATTCATATTTTTTCTTACCATTAAATATATCATTAGCATATTTTGTATGGATAGACATTAATAATAAATTATCCATTATTTTTACTCTCTAGTATTTCTTTTTTTATTACTTCTAAATCAGGTTTTACTCCTCTTTTATATAATACTTGAATAATATCCATCCCAGGTCCACGATTTCCTTCAATAATAACTGGTCCATCATCTGTAATACCTACATCCCAACCAACAATATTAACATTTTCATTTACTAAAGCAGCTTCTTGAGTCATTTTAACAATCTCATCCCAAAAAGGTATTTTAAATCCATCTACTTTAACTTTAGTCATACTTGTAAATGGGCTTTCGTTATTAGCTTTATCTATTGTATTTCCTTCTAAACATCCATTTAAAATATCAACTTTAACACCAACACCACCTTGATGAAAGTTATCAACAATAGACTTACCAGACCCAATACGAGCAACTGCAAATAACACCTTAGATTTTCCATTTAAAGCATATGTAACAACTCTTACTGTATTTAAACTTTTAGGATTTAACTTAGACCACTCTTTATTTTGAATAACTAATTCTTCCAAGAAACAATTATCTTCCTTTAATTTTTCATAAAATTCTTCTATATTTTTAATATCCTTAGTATCAATTTTCTCAACATTAGCACCGCCCAAACCATTTATAGGCTTTCTAACTACTGCATCATGTTCTTCAATAAATTTCTGAACTTTTTTTAAACCATCATCATAAGTAATACATTTTCTTTTAACAAACTTCTTAAAATTTTTATGAAAATTAACTTTATTAGAAAAGAATGGAGCATAGTCCCAGTGAGCAGCTAATTTATAAAACTCATGTTGATATCCAATAGTTGCATATTCTCTTCTTTCCTTCCAAGACTTATCATAAAATTTATAATTCAAATAATCTTGAAGACCACTTTTACAAACCACACAAGATAAAGCCGTATCAACAAACATTATAAAAGGACTTTTATGATTTTTTTTCGAAAGTTGTTTTAAACTTTCATAATAATTTTTATAATTACCATTCATAGCAAATTTTAATAATCCCATAGTATCACTCTTTCTTTTATTAGTATACCAAAAATAAATAAAAGAAAAAAGTATATAAAGAAAGAACGCTAAATACAAATATGTCTTAAAGTTAAAAAACATTTAAAAGCAAGAATATAAGTTAATGTAAAAAAGAAAAAAATCTATTGTTTTAACCAATAGATTTACTCTGCAACTTTAGTAAGTTTTACATTTGCAGTATGTTCTTTTCCACTTCTAATATAAGTTAATTTAATAGTATCTCCTACTTTATATTTATATAAGTAATATTTTAAATATGAAGTATTTGTTATTTTATAATCATCTAATTTTGTAATAACATCGCCTTGAACAAGTCCAGCATTATCAGCAGGGCTGCCCTTTTGTACTTGTCCAATTACTGCTCCCTCATTTATTGACTTATCTAAACTAAATCCATATTGATACATAGTTTTAGTATCAGTGACATTTAAAGTTCCAACACCAAGTAAAGGTCTTTCAATCTTACCACCTTTTATAAGTCTTTCAGCATAATCAACTGCATCTTCAATTGGAATAGCAAATCCCATACCTTCTATTTTATCATTAGATAATTTCATATTCGTAATACCAATAACCTCACCATTAGAATTTGCAATAGGGCCTCCAGAATTTCCTGGATTAATAGCAGCATCAGTTTGTAAAACTCTCATAACCCAATCATCATAAGATGTATCTGAAGGATTAACCTCAACTAATCTATCTTTTCCACTTAAAATACCTCTTGTTACTGTCCATGAATAACTTTCAGAATCTACTGGAGCACCTATTGTAAATAATGTATCTCCAAGTCTTGCACTCGTTGATGAACCAGTCTCAGCAACTGATATTATTTTATCTTTATCAATTGATAAAACTGCAATATCAGAATACTTATCACTACCTACAACTTCTACATCATATATATTATTATCAGTAAATTTGACTTTAACACTATCAGCACCAGTTACTACATGATTATTTGTAAGTAAATAAGCCGTTTTACCATCTATTTTATATACAAAACCAGTTCCTGTCCCACTTAAAATACCTTTTTTATAAGAACCTACTACTACAACAGCATCATATAATTTATCAACTGCATCAGCAATTCCATTCTCATTAACAGTTACTTCTTTTTCTAATTTATTTATAACTGTTTGGCCAAATAAACCTTGCTCAGTTACTAAATAATACATTCCCCCTGCTCCAAGTAATAATAATATTACAGAGCAAAATACATAAACAATTACTTTATTACTTTTCTTCATTTCATTCCTCCTATTAATCTAATATTTCTTTAAAGTTTACTGGAATTCCCATAATATCCATAATCTTATTAACTTTAATAGT
>CACZRB010000032.1 GCA_902783555.1 uncultured Erysipelotrichaceae bacterium | reverse complement strand
TATTCAACTATTTCTGGTATTACATTTAGTATTATGGATATCATGACTAGTGAGAAAAAGGATGAATTTATTGCTGAAGGTCAAGAAAAGGTTAATAAAATAAATAAACAATTCCAAAGAGGTTTAATTACTGAACAAGAAAGATATGCTTCTGTTATTGATGTATGGCAAGGAGTTAAAGCTTCTGTTCAAAATGAACTTAAAGGAATTGCTGATTCAAATCCTAAGAATCCAGTGTTTATTATGATGTCATCTGGTGCTCGTGGATCACTTGATCAGTTTACACAAATGGCTGGTATGCGTGGTCTTATGGCTAAACCATCAGGAGAACCAGTAGAAATTCCAATTAAGACTTCTCTATATGAAGGTCACTCAGTTAACGAATTCTTCTTAAATACACATGGTGCTCGTAAAGGTTCTGCCGATACAGCTTTAAAAACAGCTGACTCTGGTTACTTAACAAGAAGACTAGTTGATGTAGCTCAAGATATTATTGTAAAAGAAGCTGATTGTGGTTGCACAACTGGTTTAAATGTTACTGACTTTATTGATGATAAAGATGGTTCTGTAATTGAAAGTTTAGCTGAAAGATTAGTAGGTCGTTATACTGCTAAGAAGGTAATTAATCCTGAAACTAAAGAAGTAATTATTGATAAAAATGAACCTATTAATGAATATACTGCACAAAAGATTGTTAAAGCTGGAATTAAATCAGTTGAAATTAGAAGTGTACTTACATGTAAATCAAATCATGGAGTTTGTCAAAAATGTTATGGTAATAACTTAGCTACAGGTAACTTAGTTGAAACAGGTGAAGCTGTAGGTATTATGGCTGCTCAATCAATTGGTGAACCAGGTACACAACTTACACTTCGTACATTCCATGCTGGTGGAGTTGCAACTGATGAAGATATTACTCAAGGTCTTCCAAGAGTAGAAGAAGTATTTGAAGCAAGAACTCCTAAAGGAAAAGCAACAATCTCTGAAATTACCGGTAAAGTATCTAAAATTGAAGATGCTAATGGTAAGTGGAAAGTAACTGTTATGAATGATACAGAATCAAGAGATCATATTACTAGTTATGCTGCACGTTTAGCAGTAGAAGTTGGCTCTAAAGTAAATGCTGGTGATAAGCTTACTGAAGGTATTATTTCTCCAAAAGAATTACTTGCTGTAACTGACCCAATAACTACACAAGAATATATTTTAAAAGAAATTCAAAAAGTTTATAAATCTCAAGGTGTAGATATTGCTGATAAACATGTTGAAGTTATTGCATCACGTATGATAAATAAAATGCGTGTTACAGATGCTGGAGATACTGATTTAGTAGCTGGTCTTACTGTTCCAATTAGAGAATTTGCTGATAAGAATAAACCTATTATTTTAGAAGGTAAAGTTCCTGCTAAAGGTTATCCAATAATCTTAGGTATTACAAAATCTTCTTTAGAAACTGAAAGCTTCTTATCTGCTGCATCATTCCAAGAAACTACCAGAGTATTAACTGATGCTGCTATTAAGGGTAAAGTAGATGAATTAACTGGTCTAAAAGAAAATGTTATTTTAGGTAAATTAATTCCTGCTGGAACAGGTGCTAAACAATATTCTGATTTAGATATAATGTTAGAAAAAGAATATATGTCTACTGATCCAAGTGAAGCATTAGAACAAGAATTTATCTCAAATGATGATATTAAAGAAGATGTAGATAATATTGAAATAACTGTAGAAGAAGATGAAAATGAAGAAACTGCTAATTAGTAGTTTCTTTTTATTTATTTTTTTTTTAAATTCTTAAGAATTTATATTTTCTTATCAATTTTTTTGCTATAATACTTATAGGAGCAAGTATATGAAGTATAAAAAGAAAATATATATTATTCTGGCATGTACTATATTTATATTAATAATTTTAATGTTAATAATTCATGTATTTAATGGTACATTAATTTAGGGAGGTTTAAAATGGAATCAATAAATAGTAATTTAGATGAATTAAAGGATATATATGTTGGTAATTTAATAGATTGTTTAGGTAGTAGTGCTAGATTAATACTTGATGAAAATGGTATTAATAAAGATGTTATTAGACAAATTATTACTATAAATAATAATAGTGAAGTCATAAGAGAATTAAAAAAGTATTTTAGAGTTCAAAATACTATAGATGATATGCATGATTATATTAGTGATTATGGATATGCTTTAAAAAAATTTCGTAATATAGAAGATTATAAAGATACTTTAAGTATATATAAATGTTTAATTGAAAAGTATTATTCATTAAAGAAAGAGTATGGAATAGTTAATAATAAACGTTCTGAAATAAATAATCAATTAAATAATATAAGTTTTTTAGGAAGATTATTTGGTAAAAGAAAAATTAGTAAATTAAATAATGAATTAAAAAAACTTGAATATAAGTCTAATAGAATTCGTAAAGGTATTTCTAATACCAAAAAAGAAATAAATGATTTAATTAGTAAAATTGATAATGAAGAGGTAAAATACATATTTGATTATAATAAAGATATTGTTTTAACACTAGATTATTTACCTAAAAATGATAATCCATTTAATGATAAAAAATTAGATATTACAATGGAAGATGCAATTAAATCAAAAAGAAAAGCAGATTTAACATATTTTTTAAGTAGTAATTTATATAGCATTGATGAAAATTATTTAGTTGAATATAATAATTGTTTAAATACTATATTAAACAGATTTAAAAATGCAATTAAAGTTCAAAATGAAGAATTAGAAATTACATATAATAATATGTCTTCTAAATCTAAAAATCTTTTAAATAATAACTATGATCTTGCTAATTTAGTTGTTAATTTAAATATGTATAAAGATAAATATGGCTTTTTACCAATTAACTATATATATATATTAGATGATATATTATCAGGAAGAGAAATATCTGATAATTATATTAATGATTATATGGTAAAATTATCTGAAGTTTCTAAAAAAAATAAAACAAAAGTTTTGAAGAAAAATTAATTAAAAAAATACTTTTAAAAGTGTTTTTTTAATGTCTTAAAATTGTTATAATTAGTAAGTATGGAGGATATAATGGATGCAGCATTAGAAAGATTTTTTAATAAGATTAATTTTAATAATACAAGTATTTTTATAAATTCTAAAGTAGAAAAGGTTGTTGTTAATAAGAAAAAAGAGTCTTGGGACGTTTATATTAAAAATGAAAATGTTTTAGATTCAGATATTATTGAAGAATTAATAAAAGTAGCTGAAAAAGGAATTGATAATGTAAATACAATAAAGATTATAATGATGTATGATGTTATTACTGATGATGATATTATTAATCATTTTAAAAAATATTTAAACAATTTAATAAAGAAAAATCCTTCTTTAGTTAGTTTAGAAGAAACTAATATTATATTAGAAAATAATAAATTAAATATAGATGTAATTAGTAATATTGAAAGTGATTTACTCAAAGAAAATGAAAAAAAATTTAATAATTGGCTAAAAAAATTGGGACTTCCTTCATATGAAATTAATCCTATTATAAATGATGAAAAAAGATTAGAGATAAAAAATGCAATTGAGGAAGAAAAGAAAGATGTTGTTATTATTAAAGAACCAGAATTTAAAGTTATTATGGGTGAAGAAATTAAATCTAAAACTATAACTAAAATTAAAGATATTATGGGTGAAGATAATAATGTAACTGTTGAAGCTTATGTATTTGGGATTGAAGAGTTTTCTTCTTCTAAAAGTAATTTTCAAATTTTAACGTTAAAAATAAGTGATAAGACAGATAGTATACTAGCTAAAATTTTTTGTAGGGAAGAAGATGATTTTAATAAATATAAATCTTCTATTAAGGAAGGTGCATGGTATCGTTTTAGAGGTTATATAAAAAATGATGGGTATGCAAAAGATTTAGTTTTTAATTTAAGAGATATTGAGGAAATCCCTAATCAAGATGACATTTTTGTAGATGATGCAGATGTAAAAAGAGTAGAACTTCATGCCCATACAATGATGAGTCAAATGGATGCGGTTACTAAATTTGACTTAGATAAACATACATGTGAGCTTGTAAGTAATGCAATTAAATTTGGGTATAAGGCAGTTGCAATAACTGATCATAATGGTTGTCAAGCCTTTCCAATTTGTTACGAAATAATTAAAAATTATAATAAAGGAATAGATGATCCAAATAAGAAGTTTAAAGGTATTTATGGTACTGAACTTACTTTAGTTGATGATGAACTTAAAATAGTAGTAAGACCAACAGATGGTGACTTAAATACTAGTACATATGTTGTTTTTGATACTGAAACAACAGGATTTAATGCAGCTGGTGGAGATCAAATGATTGAAATTGGAGCAGTAAAACTTAAAAATGGGGAAATAATAGATAGATTTGATGAATTAATTAATCCTGGGAGGAAGCTTCCTAAAAAAATTGTAGATTTAACTTGTATAACTGATGAGATGTTAGAGACAGCTGATAATGAAGAAAATGTTACTAAAAGATTTTTAGAGTGGGCTGGAAATGATCCTATGGTAGCTCATAATGCCAAATTTGATATTTCTTTTATGGAAATGAGTATGAAAAAATATAATTTAGGAGAATTTAAATCAACCGTAATAGATACTTTAGAGTTATCTAAAACATTAGATCCTACTGGAAGACATAGTTTATCAGCATTAGTTAAAAAATATGAAGTTCCATGGGATGAGGATGCTCATCACAGAGCTGATTATGATGCTGAAGGTACAGCTAAAGTATTAGATAAAATGCTTAAAATAATAATTAGAAGAGGACTTAAAACAATTAACGATTTGATGGATAAATTAATTAGTAAAGAAGATATATATAAGTTAGGACGTACACACCATTTTAATGCATTAGTTGTAAATAAGAAAGGATTAAAAAACTTATTTAAAATTGTTTCTCTTGCTAATACTACATATTTTTATAAAGGTCCTAGAATTCCTAGAAGCGTATTAAATGATTTAAGAGAAGGACTCCTTATTGGTAGTGGTTGCTTTGATTCCGAAGTTTTTAAAGAAGCTAGAAGTAAGACACAAGAGGAGCTTACTAATATTATTAATTTTTATGATTATGTTGAGGTTCAACCACCAGAAGTTTATTCTCATTTATTATATACTGGTGATTTTGCTAATGAAGCAGAACTTATTAATAATATAAGGAAAGTTGTTGAAACTACCATAGACGCTGGTAAAATAATGGTAGCTACTGGTGATGTACATCATTTTTATCCTCAAGATAAAATATATCGTGAAATAATTATTAAGACTAAAGCTAATATGGGAAAACATCATTTATCTAAATCTAGTATAAAAGAAATACCTTCTCAGCATTTCCGTACAACTAATGAAATGCTTGAAAATTTTAATTTTTTAGGAGAAGAATTAGCTCGAAAAATTGTAGTTGAGAATACTAATAAAATTGCTGATATGATTGAAGATATTGAGGTTATCCCAGATACTGGTGGAACACCTTTCTCTCCAAGAGTAAAATCAGATGATGGTAAAAGTTATTTAGACTGTCCTAGAGTTGTTACTGATTTAGTTTATGAAAAAGCAGCTTCCTGGTATGGTGATAAATTACCTCTTATTATTGAGGAGCGAATTGCTAAGGAATTATATGGAGATTCTGTCTATAAAGCAGTTCGTGAAAATATTTTAAAAACCCATGATGAAAATGAAGAAGGCTTAGAAGAATTAATCTTTTCAAATGTCCATGAAATAATATTTAATGGTATAGATGCAGTTAAAAATCTTGTGCGAAATACAATTAAAGAGCATTGGAGTGAAGAAGATGGAGAATTAACTGACGAAGCATTGGATAAAAAATTAAAGAAAAATCTTGGAGGTATTATTGGTGGTGGGTTTGATCCGATTTACTTAATAGCGCAAAGATTAGTTAAACATTCTAATGATGAAGGATATTTAGTAGGTTCTCGTGGTTCAGTAGGTTCTTCATTTGTAGCAACGATGATGGGAATTACAGAGGTTAATCCGCTAGCAGCTCATTATAGATGTTTAAAATGTAAAACAAGTATTTTTAATGATGAAGATGGTAATCCTTTAGGTGCCACATATTCTTGTGGGTTTGATTTACCTGATAAGATATGTTCAAATTGCAAAGAAAAAATGTATAAAGATGGTCAAGATATGCCATTTGCTACTTTTTTAGGTTTCAATGCCGATAAAGTACCAGATATAGATTTAAATTTTTCAGAGTTAAATCAAGCTAGTACTCATGAATATACCAAAGTATTATTTGGTGTAGATAATGTTTATAGAGCTGGAACTATTGGAACAGTTGCTGAAAAAACAGCTTTTGGTTTTGTTAAATCATGGGCAGAAGAAAAAGGTTTAATGATAAGAAATGCTGAAGTAGAACGTCTTGCTAAAGGGTGTGTAGGCGTAAAAAGAACTACTGGTCAGCATCCTGGTGGAATTGTAGTTGTACCAGATTATATGGAAGTATATGATTTTACTCCATATCAATATCCTGCAGAAGATCCTGATGCTGCTTGGAGAACAACCCACTTTGGTTATCATTCAATTGAAGAGTGTTTATTAAAATTAGATATTTTAGGTCATTCTGATCCGACACAGCTTAGAATGATTCAAGATTTAACTAAGATAGATGTTACAAAAGTACCTTTAGATGATAAAGAAACTATGAGTATTTTTTCTTCAACTAAAGCCTTAGGTGTAACTAATGAACAAATTATGTGTCCAACTGGGACTTTAGGAATTCCAGAGTTTGGTACTAACTTTACAATTAGTATGGTTAATGAAACAAAACCTACAACTTTTGCAGAACTTATTAAAATCTCAGGCCTATCACATGGAACTGATGTATGGCTTGGAAATGCCAGAGATTTATGTACTCCAGATATTAATGGAGAGATAAAAGTCCCTTTTAAAGATGTAATTGGATGTCGTGATGATATTATGGTTTATTTGATGTATCAAGGTCTTGAACCAATTAAAGCTTTTAAGATTATGGAGTTTGTTCGTAAAGGTAAAGCTAGTAAGCCTAAAGAAAGGGAAACTTGGGAAAAACATAAACAGACAATGATAGACGCTAACATTCCAGAATGGTTTATTGATTCATGTTTTAAAATAAAATATATGTTCCCTAAGGCTCATGCAGCAGCTTATGTTATATCAGCATTTAGAATTGCTTGGTTTAAAGTACATATGCCAGTATATTTTTATGCATCATGGCTTACAAGTAAAGCAACTGATTTTGAAATAGAAACAATGATTAAAGGTTATGATAGCATTAAAGAACGCATTGAAGAAATACAAGCTAAAGGATTTGATGCAACTCCTAAAGAAAATGGTTTATTAGAATGTTTGAAAGTATGTTTAGAAGCTACTGCTAGAGGAATAAAATTTGCTCCTATCGATCTTTATGATAGTAAAGCAGATGTCTGGGGAGTAATTGATGATAATACTATTAGGCCTCCATTTATATCAGTAGATGGTTTAGGGGACTCAGTAGCTCAGCAAATAGTAAAGGAAAGAGAAAATGCTAAATTTATAAGTATTGAAGATTTACAATCACGTGGAAAAGTAAACTCTACAACAATTGAAAAGTTAAGAAATTTAGGTATTTTAGAGTCTTTACCTGAATCAAGTCAATTAAGTTTATTCTAATATATGTAAGTTAGTTATTAGTTTATTAAAAAGTGGTAATAGAATAGATGAATTAAAAAAATATCATTAAATATAATTAAGAAAACTACTGAATTATCTATGAAAACTATTAAGAGTTTAATTGTCTAGATAGATAAAACTGATTATTTGTAAATAATATATATAAAGATGCAAATAATCAGTTTTTTATTTGTATTTCTTTTAAATAAAGTATATAATTGTAATAGGGTGTTTTAAAATGGAAGTAGATAATATACCAGTACATATTGGAATAATTATGGACGGTAATCGTAGATGGGCTAGAGAAAAAGGAAAAAAGACTTTAGAAGGCCATTTAGCAGGTGCTAATCGAATTATTAGTTTATCATCTTATATATTTAGTAAAGGTGTTAAATATTTAAGCATTTATGCTTTTTCAACAGAAAATTTTAATAGATCAGAGGAAGAAGTAAAATATTTAATGGGGTTAATAATTAAATTTTTTACTGAAAGAATTAATGAGTTAAATGAAAAGAATATTAAAGTTATTTTTTCAGGCAGAAAAGAACCTTTGTCAGATAAGATCTATAGTGTATTAAAAAAAACAGAGAATCTTACTAAAGATAATACTGGTGGCGTTTTAAATGTATGCTTAAACTATGGAGGAAGGGCTGAAATAGTTGATGCTGTAAATAAAATGGTAAGTAATAATGAAAAAATCACCGAAGATAATTTAAGCCATTATTTATACCAAGATTTGCCAGATTTGGATTTTATTATTAGAACTAGTGGTGAGATGAGATTATCAAATTTTATGTTATGGCAAGCTAGTTATGCAGAATTTTATTTTCCAAGTGTATATTTCCCAGATTTTGATGAAATTGAATTTGATAAAGCATTAGAAGAATACAATAAATGCCATAGAAGATTTGGAGGCAATTAATGAGAAAAAGAATAGTAAGTGCACTTCTTATGATAATAGTACTTTTACCACTTATTATTTTAGGTAAGATACCATTTGCATTAGGAGTTGGATTATTAAGCATATTTGCTTTTAGAGAAGTAATGAAAATTTATGATTCTCCAATTACAGTTAAGCTTCTTAGTTTTATTGGCTTAATAAGTATTATATATAGTAACTTTGATAGTAATAATTTAATATATGGATTAGATTATAAAGTTTTAAGTATTTCTTTATTATTAATATTGTTACCTGCAATTATTTATCAAACTAAAAATAAATATAATACTGAAGATGCTTTTAAATTATTTGGATTTTTATTCTTGCTTGGAATAGGATTTAATTATTTTATTTTAATTAGAGATATAGATTTAAAATATTTCTTATATATATTATTAATTACTATCTTTACTGATACTTTTGCTTATTTTGGAGGGTCATTAATAGGAAAACATAAGTTTACTAGAATAAGCCCAAACAAAACAATTGAAGGATGCATAATTGGATCTGTAATGGGTACATTTATAATGAGTGTGTATTATACAACAATAATAGGTGGTAATTATAATTTATTTTTAATTATTTTAATAACTTTTTTATTAACTATTATTGGTCAAGTAGGAGATTTGTTCTTTAGTGCCGTAAAAAGACAATATGGTATTAAAGATTTTAGTAATTTAATACCTGGTCATGGTGGTATTTTAGATAGATTAGATAGTTTAATATTTGTTGCAATTGCATTTATGTTATTTATTAAATATCTATAGGAAAGAAGGATAAAAAGATATGACAATAGTTATTTTAATTTTAATGTTAGGACTTCTTATTTTTGTTCATGAATTTGGACATTTTATAGCTGCTAAAAAAATAGGAGTATATGTAAATGAATTTGCTTTAGGAATGGGCCCTAAAATATTTTCATTTAAAAGAAAAAAGCATAATGATCCAACAGAATATTCTTTAAGATTATTTCCAATTGGTGGATATTGTGCAATGGCTGGTGAAGTTGATGAAGATGCTAAGGGAATAAAAAAGAATGAATTCATGTGTAACAGAACAAAATGGGAAAGATTTTTAATTCTAATTGCAGGTGTTACAATGAATACTATTACTGCTTTTATAATATTATTATTACAAGCATTAATATATGGTAGTACTGAACAAAAATCAATTGTTGGGTATGCACCTGAAGGTTATCCTATAGCAGAAGCAGGTATTAAAGTAGGCGATCAAATTGTAGCAATTAATGGTCATAGAGTTAATACTTGGGATAAAATGACTTTAGTATTGAACCTTAAAAGTAATACAGATACATATGAATTTGTTGTTAAAAAAACTGATGGTAGTAAAGTAACTTATAAAGTAACTCCAAAAGTTGAAAAGCAAGAAGATGGTACTGAGACTAAAGTTTTTGGAGTAGGTGTAGGTGATAAAGTTTATAGAGGATTTATTCCAAGTGTAAAATATGCTTTTAGTAAATTAGGCTCAATAATTTCTACAATGTTTTTAATAATTGGATCATTAATAACTGGAAATCTAGGTATTAATTCTTTATCTGGACCAGTTGGAATGTATACATTAGTAGGAGAAAGCGCTAAAGTAGGCTTTCAAAGTATTATGTATTTAACTGCTTATTTAAGTTTAAATTTAGCAGTAATTAATGTATTACCCTTCTCAGCATTAGATGGTGGTAGAATTCTTTTTGTAGTAATAGAAGCTATAATTGGACATAAAGTTAACCCTAAAGTGGAAAATTATTTCCATACAATAGGATTTGTACTTCTAATGTTATTAATGGTATATATTACTATTCAAGATATAATTAGGCTTGTTCATTAAGCCTTTTTATTTTTGATTTTTATTGGTATAATGATAATGTTTGGAAGGTGCATTATGAAAATAGAGTATACATTAATAAAAACAGAAAAAAATACAAAAGCAAGATTAGGTAAGATAAAAACTAATTATGGTGAATATGATACTCCTATGTTTATGCCAGTTGGAACGCAGGCTACGGTTAAAACATTATCACCTGAGGAATTAAAAGAATGTGATGCTGGAATTATTTTAGCTAATACTTATCATTTATGGCTTAGACCAGGTGAAGATGTTATAGATGAAGCTGGTGGACTTCATAAATTTATGAATTGGAATGGCCCAATACTTACAGATAGTGGTGGATTTCAAGTATTTAGTTTAGCAAAACCTAAAGATATAACTGAAGAGGGAGTTAAGTTTAAGAATCAATATAATGGAGATAGTTTATTATTAACCCCTGAAAAATCTATTGAAATACAAAATAAATTAGATAGTGATATTGCAATGAGTTTTGATGAGTGTGTTGGTTTTCCCCATACAAGAGAGTATGTAGAAAAGTCAGTAGAAAGAACACTTAGATGGGCTAAAAGAGGAAAAGAAGTATTTAATAATCCAAGACAGAGTCTATTTGGAATAGTTCAAGGTGCAGAATTTGAAGATTTAAGACGTCATTGTGCTGAAGAACTTGTTAAAATGGATTTTGATGGATACTCTATTGGGGGAACATCAGTAGGAGAATCAAAAGATGTTCAATATCAAATGGTAGAATATTCATGTAAATATTTACCGGAAAATAAAGTAAGATATCTAATGGGAGTTGGAGATCCAATTGATATAGTAGAAAATGTAATTAGAGGTGTTGATATATTTGATTGTGTAAGTCCAACTAGACTAGCAAGACATGGTCATGCATTAACTAAATATGGAAAAATCAATTTAAAAAATGCAAAATACAAAAAAGATTTTACACCAATTAGTGATGAATGTAATTGTTATGCTTGCCAACATTATACTAAAAGTTATATTAAACATTTAATAAATGCAGAAGAAACATTTGGAGCAAGATTATTATCTATTCATAATATTAGTTATTTAATTAATTTAACAAAAGAGCTTAGAGAAGCCATAAAGAATGATAATATTTTAGAATATAGAGAGGAATTTATTAAAAATTATTATGGAAGAAAAGAAGATTAGTTTTTGGTATTTTTTAATTGGTATTCTTATTATTTTAATTGTTATGGGTGCTATTAAAAATCTAACTAATCATCATGAAAAGGAATATAGGGTTGTTAATAGTAAGATACTAGAAAGCGCTAAAGATTGTTATTTAAAAAAAGATTGTGAAGGGGAAATAACTTTAAAAGATTTATATGATAAAGGTTATTTAGAAGTACAAATTGATCCAGTAACTAAAGAGAATATGGATGAGAAAATTTGTATAAAATTTGAAGAAAATGAAACTTTATTTTGTAACTAGCGTTTAGCTAGTTTTTTCTTGACAGAAGAAATTAGATTGTATACAATTTAATTATAGAAAGGAAAATAATTATGATTTATGATTGTGTTGTAAAGAAAAGAAATGGTGAAGATTTTAGTTTAGGTGAATATAAAGGAAAGGTTATGCTTATTGTTAATACCGCAACAGGATGTGGTTTTACACCTCAATATGAAGCAATTGAAATTCTTTATAAAAAATATCATGAAGGGGGACTAGAAGTATTAGATTTTCCATGTAACCAATTTGGACATCAAGCACCTGGAAGTGATGATGAAATACATGAATTTTGTACATCTAAATACCAAACTAGTTTTGATCAATTTAAAAAGATTGATGTTAATGGAGAAAATGCTGATCCAGTTTATAAATATTTAGAAGAAAATTCTCCTGAAGAAATAGTAAATGGTTTAAAGAATAAAATGGCTATGAAGGGTGTTGAAAAGATTAGTTCTACTTGTAAAAATAAAAATGATATTAAATGGAACTTTACTAAGTTTTTAGTTGATAAAAATGGTAAAGTAGTAAAAAGATATGCTCCTACTGAAAATCCAATGGATATGGAAAAAGATATTATGAATTTGTTAGGAGAATAGATATGTATGATATTATAATTGTTGGCGCCGGACCTGCTGGACTTACTGCAGCTATTTATGGCGTGCGCGCTAATAAAAAAGTTTTAGTTTTAGAAGGTAAGGCTTATGGTGGACAAATAATTAATGCCGAAAAAATCGATAATTATCCAGGAATGCCACATATATCTGGTTTTGACTTTGCTACAAGTTTATATAAACAAACTCTAGAACTTGGAGCTGAAATAAAACTTGAAAAGGTTTTAAGTATTACTAAAGAAAAAGTTGTAGTAACAAATAAAAATAAGTATCAAGCAAAAGCAATAATTTTAGCTACTGGAGCAGAGAATCGTAAACTTAGTTTAGCAAATGAAAATAGATTAATTGGTAAAGGAATCTCTTACTGTGCAACTTGTGATGGTAATTTTTACAAAGGAAAAATCGTTGCTGTAAATGGTGGGGGTAATACCGCTTTATCTGATGCATTATACTTAGCACCTATAGCAAGTAAAGTATATTTAATTCATCGAAGAGATAGTTTTAAAGCTGAAGCTAAACTTGTAGAAGATTTAAAAACTAAAGATAATGTAGAACTTATTTTAAATTCTAGTATAACATCTTTAAATGGTGATGATAAGTTAGAAA
This sequence comes from uncultured Erysipelotrichaceae bacterium, assembly GCA_902783555.1. Taxonomy (GTDB): domain Bacteria; phylum Bacillota_I; class Bacilli_A; order RF39; family UBA660; genus CAG-533. The sequence continues at coordinate 11,966 of CACZRB010000032.1, read as the reverse complement.
GTATAACAGTTATAGATGATAATGAAAATACCCACAATATAAAAGTAGATGGATTATTTGTTGCTATTGGGCAAATACCTCAAAATGATATTTTTGCCGATACTATCGATATTTCTTTAAATGGATATATTAAGTCAGATGATGGAGTACATACAAATGTCCCTGGAATATATGTTGCAGGAGATGCTAGAGTTAAAGATTTAAGGCAACTTACGACAGCAATTAATGATGGAGCAGTATCAGCTGATATAGCGGTAAAGGAGATGATATAATGGTTAATATTTTAACTGATGAAACTTTTAATGAAAAAGTTCAAAAATCTAAAGGAAAAGTATTAGTAGATTGTTTTGCTACTTGGTGTGGACCATGTAAAATGCTTTCTCCAATAATTGATGAACTAGCTGAAAGATACCAAGATATTACTTTTTATAAACTAGATGTTGATGAAAATGAGGAAACTGCCGAAAAATATCAAATAATGACAATTCCAACTATTTTAATATTTGATTCTGGTAAGTTAGTTAGTCAAACTAGCGGCTTTATGACTGAAGATATGGTTTTAGAACTTATAAATGGAAGATAATTTAAAATTAAGTAATCAATTATGTTTTCCATTATATGCATGTTCAAAAGAAATAATTAGAAAGTATAAACCATATTTAGATAAGTTAAATCTAACTTATACGCAGTATATCGTTATGATAGTATTATGGGAAGAGAAAGAAATAAATGTTAAAAGCTTAGGTAAGAGATTATTTTTAGATTCTGGGACTCTTACTCCTTTATTAAAAAAATTGGAAGAAAAAAAGTATATTGAAAGAGTTAAAAGTACTTTTGATGAGAGAAATTTAATTATTAAAATAACTAATAAGGGTGAAGAGCTAAAAGTTAAAGCCAAAGATATTCCTACTTTAGTTGGTAGTTGTTTAAATTTAAGTAAAGATGAGACAATAGAATTATATAAAATTTTATATAAAATACTAAATAATTTATAACAATTATACTTTACATTAAATGTGTCAAATTGACACATTTTTTTAATTAAAAAAATATTCTTATTGAACTTTTTCTATTCTTATTGTAATATTATGGTAGACGGTGGCATGATGTGGAAGAAAGTGGGGGATTAAAATGTTGATGGGTGAATTTCATCATAATATTGATGATAAAGGCAGACTAATTATTCCTTCTAAATTCAGATATGAGTTAGGAGAAAAGTTTGTTATAACTCGTGGACTTGAAAAATGTTTATTTGTTTATTCTCTTACTGAATGGGAAAAAATAATTAATCGTTTAAAATCTTTACCATTTACTAATAAAGATGCTCGTAATTTTACAAGATTCTTCCTATCTGGCGCTGCAGAATGTGAATTTGATCGTCAAGGTCGAATAAACATTACCTCCCCACTCGTTCATTACGCCGATTTGACTAAAGAATGTGTTATAATCGGCGCAAATGATCGATTAGAAATATGGAGTGAGGATAATTGGAATACTTTCTTTAGCGAAAATGAAGATAGTCTAGCAGAAATAGCAGAAAATTTATTTAAGGATAATTATGAAACATTATAGTGTATTAAAAAAAGAACTTATTGATGGATTAAATATTAATCCTGATGGAATTTATGTTGATTGTACGTTAGGTTATGCAGGCGATGCTAAAGAAATATTAAGAGAGTTAAAAAGGGGCTTTCTTTTCGCCTTTGATAGAGATGAAGATGCTATTAATTATAGTTACTCTGAATTATCAAAGATAGGGAATAATTTTAAGATTATTCATTCTAATTTTAGTAATTTGAAAGAAGAACTTGAAAATGAAGGAATTAGTAAAGTAGATGGTTTTATCTTTGATTTAGGATTATCTAGTCCCCAAATTGATGAAAAAGAGCGAGGCTTTTCATTCCAACAAGATGCTTTATTAGATATGAGAATGGATAGAACCAGTAGTTTAACTGCTAAGACAATAGTTAATACTTATTCATATGAGGATCTTGTTAAAATATTCTATAAGTATGGAGAAGAAGATTTTTCCAAGCCTATTGCTAAAAAAATAATTGAAGTAAGAGCTAAGAGGGAAATTAGTACAACCTTAGAATTAGTAGATATAATTAAATCAGCAGTACCAGTTAAATACTTTATTAAGAATCATCCAGAAAGGCAAATATTTCAAGCAATTAGAATTGAAGTAAATGATGAATTAAAATCGATTGAAAATGCATTAAAAGATGCTATTGACATGTTAAATGTTGGTGGTAGAATATGTGTTATAACATTTCATTCATTAGAAGATAGAATTACTAAAAGTATTTTTAAAGAAAAAAGTGAGGTTAATGAGTTAGTTAAAGGGTTACCAGTTATTCCTGATGAATATAAACCTTTAATTAAATTAGTAAATAAAAAACCTATTTTACCAAGTGATGAAGAACTTGCGGAAAATAGTAGAAGTAAAAGTGCAAAATTAAGAATAATTGAAAGGGTTTGAATAAATTATGAGAAAGACTAGAAAGAGGTTGAAATTACATACTATTGATAAATTAATGATTGGATTAATAGTTTTACTATTAGTTTCTAGTCCAGTAGTTATAGTATATTCTAAAAGTGTTTTATCTAAAAGTAATATTGAAGTAGAAAGAATTCGTAAAAAATGTGAAAAACAAGAAACTATTAATGAAAGTATTACTATGAAGATAAATGAATTAGCATCATTATCAAATATTCAAGATGTTGCCAAAAATTATGGTTTAACTTACCAATATAATAATATAATTGTAGTAAAATAATTTTTGAATTTAAAATGACAAAATATTTAAGGTAAAGTGTTAAGAGGTGTAAACCTCTTTTATTTTAGAATAAAATAAGATATAATTTAAATAAGATAGAAGGAAAAATAATGAAGAAAAATAATATAAAGGTTAATAGATTTACAATTATTTGTTGTGCTCTTATATTTACTATTATTATAATTAAACTTTTATATGTAGCTTTGTCTCCTAAAGTAGATGGTATTGATTTAAAAACATTTGCATTATCTAGAACTACAGCTAATAGAACGATTGAAGCTAAAAGAGGATCAATATATGATATAAATGGTGAAACGCTTGCTCAAGATGTTCGTAGTTATACGGTAATAGCTTATCTATCTGAATCTAGAACAACTAATCCAGATAAGCCCCAGCATGTAGTTGATAAAGAGATGACGGCTGAGAAACTTGCTCCTATTTTAAATATGAGTAAAGAAGCTATCCTTAAAAAATTACAATTAGAAGGCTTATATCAAGTAGAACTTAGACCAGGAGGATTTAATATTACTGAATTAAAAAAACAAGAAATAGAAGCTTTAGAACTACCAGGTATTGATTTTATAAAGGGAAGTAAAAGAGATTATCCTAATGGTGATTTTGCTTCTCATATTATTGGATATGCTAGAAAATTAGATGGTGAAGAAATAAACGGAGAACTTGGAATTGAAGCTAAATATAACTCTGAACTTAAAGGGACAGATGGTAAAGTTACATATCAAAAGGATGCTTATGGTTATAAAATAGCTAATACTCCAGAAGTTAGAGAAGAAGCTAAAGATGGTTATGATATTTATTTAACTATTGATAATAATATTCAGTTATATTTAGAAAATGCAATTGATAAGTTAGAGTCACTTGGTATGGAATGGGCTACTATTACTATTGCTGATGCAAATACTGGTGCTATTGTAGGCTCTGCATCAAGCCCTAGCTTTAATCCTAATACTTTAAATATTACTAATTATAATAATCCACTTACTAGTTATGCATATGAACCAGGTTCTACAATGAAGATTTATTCATTTATGGCTGCTATTGAAGAAGGATTATATAATGGTAGTGAAACTTATCCTTCAGGATCAATTCCAATTGATAATTTTACAATTAGTGATTGGAATAGAAAAGGTTGGGGGAATATTTCATTTGATACAGGTTTTACATATTCATCTAATGTTGCTGCGGTTTTGCTTTCTAAAAAATTAGGTAAAGATAAATTATTAGAATATTATCGTAAATTTGGTTTTGGAGAAAAAACAGGTATTGAACTTTCTAATGAATATACTGGTAAGGTTAGTTTTAATTATAATTCTGAAATAGCGAGTGCTTCATTTGGTCAAGGTATTACTACTACACCTGTACAAAATATTCAAGCTTTAACATCAATAACTAATGGTGGAATTGTATTAAAACCTTATATTATTAGTAAGATAGTAGATCCATCTAATGGGGATATTATTTATGAAGGTAAACGTACAGAACTTGGAAGGGCAGTTAGTGCATCTACTGTTGAAAAAATTATTGATTTACTTGATCAGACAGTTAATTCAGAAGATACTGCTGTAACTGGTCATAAATATCATACTGAAGCAGTAAGATTAATTGGTAAAACTGGTACTGCTCAATATACATTAGCAAGTGGTAGATATTCATCTGGTACCTACAATAATATACGTTCTTTTGCTGGAGTTTTTCCTAAAGATGATCCTAAATATGTAATTTATTTGTCTATTAAAAGATTTGCAACTGCATCTAATAAAATGGGTGAAGTAGTAAAAGAAGTTGTTGAATCTGTAGCAAAGTATAAAAATTTATCTGATAAAGAAAGTAGTGAAGATGATAGTAAAATATATACTATACCAAAGCTTATAAACACATCTTTAGATTCAGCTAAGTTAGCGATAGAAAAAGCTGGTTTAATTCCAATTGTAATTGGTAATGGAAATAAAATAGTTAATCAATATCCTACTAAGGATATGACTGTTTTAAAAGGAAGTAAAGTGTTTCTTTTAACTAATAGTAATACATATACAATGCCTAATATAATTAATTGGACAAGTAATGAAGTAATAACATTTGCTAATTTAATACATTTATCTTATAATATAGATGGATATGGAAAAGTTAATAAAACTTCGATTCAATCAGGTGAAGAAATTACTAATGAAAGTGTTTTGGAAGTTACTTTAGGAGGTACGGTTTATGAAGAAACAGAAGACGGAAACGAAAATAGCGAAGAAGATTAAAAGGTTTTTAAAATCATATAAACCTATTTTGATTGCGCTTATAATATTAGTTGTTATTTTAATTATTTATTGTAATTATTTATTAAAATCTACTAAGGTATATACCTTTAATGGTAAAGGTGACTATGTTGAAATTTATAATGGCGTTATTAGTTTAAACTATGATGTTAATCTTTTAGAAGGTAGTGATATAACATACCTTAAAGAAAAAGATATTGTGGTAGTTGATTATAAAATAGGATATTATGTAAAAGATGGAGATAATCTTTTATCACTTGCTGTAGTAGAAGATCAAGATGAAGAAGGATTGTCATTAAAAGCTGTTTTAGAAGGTATAGATACCTTTAATATTAAAGAATTAAATAGTAATAATAAATTCTTTAGTAAAGAAAAAATAGAACTTTTAAATAACGGATTATATTTTGTAATTGAAGCAAAAGATAAGAAAGGTAATGACATTAAAGAAGCTGTCAAAATGGATTTAATTAAACTAACAAAATAGTTCCTTAGTGTATGCATACAAATATAATACTTGTTGCATTTAATGATTAATGATAAAATAGACTTAGAAAGTAGGTCTATTTTTTATGAAGAAGACTATGGGGATAATATTAGTATTTATATTAGTAATAATGTTAGGTATAGGAGTAACATATGCTTATTTTAGTGCTAAGATAAGTGGATTAGAAAGTGCTAGTACGCTTGTCTTAGAAGCAGGAGAATTAGAAATAGATGTAGATGGTGGAAATATCATAAGTGTAAGTAAATTTATACCAGATAGCGAAGTACCATTTGCAACTAAAACAATAACTTTAACGGGAAAGAATACTAGTATCTATTTAAATATGCCTTATAGTTTAAAATTAGTAGTAGATAATAATACATTTACAACTGGATCAATAAAATATTCAATAAGTGGTGTAAATGATTCAAATAGTGGTAAAGTAATACCAGAAATGGAAATGAAAGATGCTGGTAGTACGACAATAATAGGAAGTGGATATTTTGAAAGAGGAAATCCACTAACTCATACATATACTCTAAAAATGTATTTTCCAGAAACAGAAGTAGATCAAAGTGAAAATATGGCAGCAACATATAATGCCCATATAGAAGTAACACCAGATGAAGCAGAAGAACCAGCACCTAAGGGATGGTGGAAAGCAGCAAATGGAACACTACTTGCAGCAATAAGAGATAATAGTACGTTACATATAGATGAAACAGGTATGACTATTCCAGGTACTGACCTTGCAACTACAGATGAACAGCTTCGAATGGCAACAGATGATTATGGAGTATCATTCTACTTTAGGGGAAATGTCCAAAACAATTATGTACAATTTGCTGGTAAATGCTGGAAAATTGTTAGAGTAACTGGTGATGGTAGTATTAAGCTCTTCTTATGGAATAATAATGGTACATTATGTACAAGCTCTTCTTCAGCTAGTTCTAATCGTTATAATTCAAAAACCTATACTAATGATACAGGTGAATCTGTGAATGTAGCACAAACGGTGAGCGGAGTTGGCTTTATGTATGGTAAACCTGATGCAACTATTGCATTTACGGATGATAATACTGGTGCACAAGATAACATAAATGATAGTACTATTCTCACTAACTTAAAAACATGGTATAAAAGTACTTTCCAAATGGATACAACCGATGCATACACTAATTTAATATCCGATGTCATATGGTGTGGCGATAAGTCAATTTATACTGGTAACGGTTATGGAGCAGAGCAAACTAGTTTTAGTGCTAGGAATCGATTAATTATACAAAATCCAAACAGGCCTAACTTAATATGTCCAAATGCAGGATTAAATAATAAAGTTAGCAAGTATACCGCGAATGATACAATAAATGGTAATGGAAATTTAAAAGGTTATAAAATAGGCTTACTTACGGCCGATGAAGCTATCTTTAGTGGTGGCAAATACAATACGCCCAATGAGAATTATTATTTATTTACGAATTCATATTGGTGGACAATGACTCCAATAAGATTTGATGGTACAAATGCTATTATTAGTAGCATAGATGCATCAGGACGAATACAAGGTTCAGCTTATGCAAACAATAATGGAACAATTCGCCCATCAGTTGCCTTAAATCCAACTGTACAAGTAACATATAATACTGCCGAAGGAGCAGATGCACCAGGGACAGTAAATAATCCATATGTTGTAGAAATATAATATATCAAAAAACTTAAATTTCAAATAATTAAAAATTGCAAGCAAAGCCTTTATTTATCTAGGCTTGCTTGCAATTTTTAATTGACTTTTTATATATGATATTTTATGATTAATTAAGGACGGAAGTTTATGGGCCGGAGTATTCATCTTTTCAAAAATAATCTTAGATTAAATTTGAGATGATGGTGGTAATATGAAAAATAGAGAAAAAATTCTTTATACAATCATAATTTCACTATTATTTATAATAATAGCAATATTATTTAAATATTAAAAAAATGGCACAACCGAAGTTGTGCCGACATCTCTGAAAAGATGATGGCTGGCCTCTTGGGGGCTTCCGTTCTTTTCAATTAATATTATACCAAGATTATTTTTTCTAATCAATTGATATTTGATAATATCCGACAAATTTTTATTAAGTTTTTTTGTATCATATATTTGGTGATGATATGAGAAAGTTTTTACCTTATATATTTTCTTTAGTAGTTGGTTCTGTTTTTGGTTTTTTATTATTTAATAGTCATGATATTGATATACCTGTTTTTAAGGAAAGTATAAATGCAACTGGATTTCAACTCGGTGTGTTTAATTCAGTAGATTTAGCTAAAGAATATGTAAAAAAGTTTCCTAGCTCGATAATAATTGCAGATGATGATGTTTATAGGGTTTATATAAGTGTTTTAACAAATAGTAGATGCATTAATAAAATGGAAGAGTATTTAAATAATAAAAATATAGCTTATTATAAGAAAGATATAATGATAAATGATAAAGGTTTGATAAAAGCTTTAACTAATTATGAGAAAAGTATGTTAGAAGGTAATATGGATACTTTTGAAAGTATTAATAAATTAATAATGGATAGTTATGGAGGCAATGTATGAGATTAAAAGAGTTACCTAAAATGGAAATGCCAAGAGAAAGATTAATTAAGTATGGTGCTGCAAATTTAAGTAATGAAGACTTAATATCTATTTTAATTAGAACAGGTACTAGAGAAGATAATGTTAAAGAGTTAAGCTCTAAAATTTTAAGTAAAATTAAAGGAATAAATTCTTTAAATGATTTAAGTTTAGGAGAACTTACATCTATTAAGGGTGTTGGTCAAACTAAAGCTTTAACGCTACTTGCTGCGATAGAACTTGGTAAAAGAGTATATACAGCCTCTATTGAAGAAAAAGTACTTTTAAATAATACTGAGGTGGTTAATAAATATTTTGCACCTTTAATTGCTAAAGAAGCACAGGAAAATTTATTAGTAATTTTACTTGATAATAAAAATAGGTTATTAAATTATAAAATAATGTTTAAAGGAACAAGTACCTCTTCATTAGTAGAACCTAAAGAAATATTTAATTACGCTATTAGAGAAAGAGCCGCTAAAATAATTATTATGCATAATCATCCATCTGGAATAGTATCTCCAAGTAAAGAAGATATTGAACTTACTAATACCATTAATTTAAGTGGAAGGTTAATTGGAATACCACTTGTTGATCATTTAATTACTAGTGGAGATAAATATTATAGTTTTTATGAGGAATTATTGAATAATGAAGCCTAATTATTTATTATTTTTAATCTTATTCTTTGTTATATTATTTAGAAATGTTTTTGTTAATGTAATAAATAATTTAGAAAGCTTTTTCTTTAATGATAAGAAAATTTTAACTATTCAAATATTAAATAATAGAGTAAGTGAATTGGAAAAAGAATATAATGCTTTATTAGATTTTAAAAATAATATTAATATAAATTTTAATTATACTTTATCTAATGTATATATGAATAATTATAGTTATGATAAACTCTTTATCAATGGTGATAATTATAAAGTTGGCGATGAGGTTATTACTACTGAAGGTTTAATTGGGATAATTAAAAGTGTATATTTAAATTATAGTGAGGTATCGTATATTTATGATACTAAAATACCTGTTAGAATTAATGATATAGAGGGTAAAATAGTATCTAAAGATAATGATAATAATTTAATAATTAAAGAGCTTACTAATTATAATAATATTGAAATAAATGATAAAGTTTATAGTATTTATAATACTTATTTGGGTAAAGTTATTAAAATAGATAAAGGAGATGTAGATACTAAGGTTACCGTTAAAACAGTAAATACAAAGAATATTAATTATGTGGGAGTAATACATAGATGATATTAATAGATTTTATTACTCTTAATTTAGTCCATATATTATTATGTTCAGTACTTATTAATATATTTTATTTAAATGATAAAAAAGTATATTTTTTATTAATTTTTGATATTTTAATTAATGGAATACCTTATACAACTATTATTATAATTTTATTATATTATTTAAATAGATTTATATTTAAGTTTGTTAATAGAAATTTTTGGACTAAATATATTTTAATTATTCTTTATTATTTTTTATTCAATATTATTCTTTATAGTATCTTTAATACATTTAATCTTTATATTATAAAATATACTTTTAATAGTTTAATCTATAATGCTTTATTTTACTTTTTAAGTCTTAAATATATAGATAGTAAATATAATATAGAAGGTGATATTAATGGATAAAAAGAAATATATTACTTCTTTATTTATTAGGGTATTAGTAAGTATTATTTTATTTTTAACAATTTCGATATTTGTAAATTATAGCGATAAGAATTTGTTATTATTTAAAAATAATGTTTATGATAAATCATTTAATTTTGCAAAAGTATCTAATTTATATAACAAATATTTTGGAAGTGTAATAAAAAAGCCAAGTCCCGATAAGGTAGTTACAGTTAATAAAGAGTTAAATTATAGTGACTATACTAAATATTTAGATGGTGTTAAGTTAAATGATACTCAAAATATTTATCCATTAAAAAGTGGAATAGTAGTATATGTTGGAGAAAAAGAAGGATATGGTAATACAGTAATTATTCAAGGGATGGATGGAATAGATTATTGGTATGGCAATATAGATAATTTAAGTGTTAAATTGTATGATTATGTAGAATCAGATAATATTATAGGAGAAGCTATTGATAATACTTTATATTTAGTATTTATGAAAGATGGAAGCGTTTTAGATTATGAAAAATTCTTAGATAATAACGAAGGATAATGTAAATTTAGAACTTTTAGTTCTTTTTTTTATCTTAAAAAATAGATTTAAAAAGAGAGTATATGAAATTTAAAGTTCATCCATTAACATATTTTATACTTTTTAGTATTTTAATTTGTGGTTATTTTAATTATTTTTTAATTGTAAGTATAATTTTATTATTTCATGATTTAGGTCATTTAATTATCATGAAAATTTATAAAGTTAAGATTATTGGTATTGAGATATTACCCTTTGGAAGTATTATAAATACTAGTATAAATTATAATATGAATAGTAATAAACTATTTCTAATATCTAGTGGTGGAGTTTTGATGCAGTTATTACTTTATATAGTTTTTTATTTATTATATAATTATGGAATAATAAGTTTACTTTCATATCAAATATTTTTAACTTATAATAAAATGATCATATTATTTAATATTTTACCAATTATTCCTTTAGATGGTTCAAAAGTCTTTCTTAGTATTATTGAAAGATTTTGGAGTTTTAAAAGTAGTATAAAAATAGTAAATATTATTAGTATAATTTCAATTATAGTATTTATTTTTACTAATACAATTAGTCTTAATTTAATATTTGTTAGCTTATTTTTATTATTTAAAACATATAGTGAGATAGTAAATCATTCATATATTTTTAATAAATTTTTATTAGAAAGATATTTGTATGGTAGTAATTATAGTAAAATTATAAATGTGCCTAATATTAAAAAAATATATAAAAATAGATTTAATTTTATTAATAATGAAAGAGAAGATAAGATTTTAGCGAAATTATTTGACAATAATAACTATTTTTGATATTATCTATTTGTTTGTAATTAATTTATAAACCGCACTAAAAAGGTAAAAAGTAGGGAAACCTCACCTTAAAGGCGAGTCCTAAAAGATTAGATGGGAGGAAAATTAATGAAAGCTATATTTGTAACTGGTGGAAAACAATACTATGTTCAAGAAGGCGATACTATTTATGTTGAAAAACTAAATGCTGAAGAAGGTAGTACTATTGATTTTGATACTGTTTTAGCTGTTGGAGAAAAGACAGGAACTCCTTATGTTAAAGGTGCTAAAGTTTCTTGTGAAGTAGCTAAACATGGTAAGAATAAGAAAATTCTTGTTTTCAAGTACAGACCTAAAAAGAAATATCGTAAGACTCAAGGTCATAGACAACCTTATACTAAATTAGTAGTTAAGAAAATAGTTGGTTAATATGATTAAAGTTAAAGTTAATAATGATTCTATAATTATTAAAGGACATGCTAACTTTGCTGATTATGGAAAAGATATTGTTTGTGCTGCTGTATCATCTATAGTAACAGCTAGTGTTAATGATATGCATATTGTAAATCCTAAAGGTTTAAAATATGAAGATGATGGAGATAGCATAAAAATAGAAATAATTCAAAATGATGAATTATTATATAAGTTATTAAATAATCTTCAGGAATTACTAATAAATTTGAGTGAAGATTATCCGAAAAATATAAAAGTTGAAAGGGAAGGGTAAGATGTTATTTATAAAATTAAACATTCAACGTTTTGCTCATGTTAAAGCTCAAGGTTCTACTCAAAATGGTAGAGATTCTGAAGGACGTAGATTAGG
>CACZRB010000031.1 GCA_902783555.1 uncultured Erysipelotrichaceae bacterium | reverse complement strand
TTATTTAATAATTTAAAAGGATTAACTAGTCTAAATTTAGAAAATTATGATACAAGTGAAGTAACAAATATGGCATATTTATTTCATGATTGCTTAGCCTTAACAAGTTTAAATGTATCTAACTTTAATACATCAAAAGTTACTAATATGTCATATATGTTTGCAGGAACACAAACAAGTTTGACGGGAGCAAGTGGTGATCATCGAATGAACTTAACTGAAATAACTGGATTAACAAATTTTGATACGTCAAATGTAACAAATATGTCAGGTATGTTTCACATGGATATAAATTTAACCGAGTTAGATTTGACGAGCTTTGATACATCAAAAGTAAATACTATGGGAGATATGTTTTCCGGTAGTTGGACAGATAATCATTACCCAACAAAATTAAAGAAAATTAAGGGAATAGAAGATTTTAATACGAGTAATGTTAATAATTTTGATAGTATGTTTTTTGAAGCTCAAAGATTATTAGAGTTAGATTTAAGTAAATGGGACACTTCAAATGCTACGAATATGGATGATATGTTTTGGTTTTGTACAGATTTAAAAATCATAGATGTGTCAAATTTTAATACCTCAAAAGTAACTAGTATGAAAAATATGTTTAGAGATTGTCGTAGTGTAAAAGAATTAGATTTAAGTAATTTTGATATGAGTAACGTAACATCTACTTATGATAGTTACTTTCTTAGAGTAAATAGTCTTCAAAAATTAAAAACTCCTAAAGCGTATCCAAATAATAAATCAATTACATTACCTAAAACTTTATATTATAATGGTACATCTTATACTAAATTAGATAGTACTACTCCAATTGGAGTTTGGTTAACTGTTAATAATTAAAAAATTCTGCATTTTTTGCAGAATTTTATTTTTGATAACTTTTGCTTTCTTGATTATGTAACTTTTTATAATCATTAATATTATTTAAATAATCTATTAGTTTATTTTTAATTGTTTCATTTTGGAAGTTATAATTTGCTATATATTCAGTAAGTGATTTTAACATATCATTATTTAAGTATAAAGAATATGTTTTAAACCATATTAATTCTTCTAAAGATATATCTTCTTCAAGACAACTAGATAGAATTACTATATTATTATATAAATTGTTCATTATTTCAAATACTAATAAATCATTTTTTAAGGTTGGTTCAATATTAGAAAGTTTTATTTCATTTTCAATATTACCAGTAAGATTGTTATTTATAACATCTAATTCTAAACCTTTACCTTGTTCAAATAAAATATTATATTTTAAATCAGTAAGTTTTCTTTTTCTTTTGAAATTAGTTTCTTTTTTTATTTCATTATTCATATTTATCATAAAATGTTTAATTAATGATTTATTTAGAGTAGGTAATAGTTCAGTAATGAAAGTTCTCATTTCATCTGTTGTAAATTGTCTATTAATAGTTATATAAGTTAAAAATTCATTTGAAATATAATCGTTAATAGTATCATCGTCATAGTTGGTAACAACTTTTTTTAATAAACTATTGCTTAAATAATTTTGCATTCTATTTAAACATGGTTGATTTACTTGATTTAAATCATGTTCATCTAAAAATTCTAAAGTTTCTTCAATATCTTCTGCTTCTTCTAAAAAATCATAACCAGAGTTTTCATAATCTAAAATATTATTTAAAACTTCTAATAATTTAGATTTAGCTTCAGAATAATCAATATGAAAAGTATCACTTAATAATTCTAATGAGGATAATTTATTAAGACACTTTTGAATGTTAGCTGTACTTTTTAAAATCATTTCTAATTCTTCTAATAATTCATCATTCATAATCTCACCTTTATAATTGTTTTTTCTTTCTTTCTCTTAATATAATAACATTATTTATCTCATTTAGTAAGACTTTAGCGTTAAAATTAATGCTTAATGATAAAAAACTTATAATAGTATAATAATTATCTAAATCTTTTTTAGCTAAATGAGACATATAAGCTTTAAATTTAATTAATAATTCATCTAATTGTTCTGGATCTTTTTCATAGATAAAATCATTAATTATTTTTTTAATATTATTAGCAAGTAGCATTGATAATAATTGTTGTTTATTTTCACTACTAATTTTAATTATATTATTCATATTTTGTTTTAAGTCATTACTTAAATAATTAAAGTTATTATCTATTAGTTTATTTTCTAGCGTGTATCCATTGATAAATGCAGTATGATATTTTCTTTTAATATAAATTGTTTTAATTCTATAATTTGTTATATTAATAATACTTGAATTTATTATATTAAAAATAGCAGTTGCTATAGATGATTCAATAGTAGATGATAGCTTTAATATAATTGCTTTGGTATCATCTTCATCAAATCCTTGATTTATTAAATAATTTTCAACATTATTATTAATAGTACCATTGGGTATTATTTCTGTATTTATTGAAAGAATTTCATTATTAATTAAGCTTAAATTTTTAATAACTCTTGATATACAATTAATATCTTTTTCTTCTAAATTCTTTTTTAAATTATTATTAATATAATTTAGAGTTATAGATGCATATGCTAAGTTATCTTTAAAAAAATTGTATAATTCATCTTCTTTAGATTTAAGAATTTTAAGTCTTTGATATAAAAATTCTATTTTGATTTGAACATCATTAATTAGTTCTTTATTAGTTTCTAAGAATATTAGTTTTTCATAAATATTATGTATTTGATAGGTTATTTTTAATATTTTTTCTATTTGAGATATTAATTCTGTATCCATGTTAGTCACCTATAAAGTTTTGTTATTATTTTTCATATGAATTAGTTTATCTGTTTTTTGATTTATTATTGCTTTTATAAGTTCATTTTTAATATTATTAGATGCAAAACTTAATTTATCTAATGCATCTTTTAAAAATTTTAGATTATCATCATTTAAGTAAAGTATAAAAGTTTTAAATTCAAATACTAATTGTTTAGTTAGGTTTGATGTTCTTTGATTTATTAAAACCTTTAAATTATTAATAATTGATTCTAAGACATATATTTGCATAAAATCATCTTTAAGAGTAGGGTTAATACCAAATGATGGTTTAATTTCATTTTCTAAATCATTATTAATGGTTGTATATTTAGAATTAATTAAATCATCTTCTAATTCATTACCACGAACAAATACAGTATCTAATTTAATTTTAATTAATTCATCTTTTATTAAAGGAGCTTTTTCTAAATCTATTGCATTATTTAAAATAGTAGTATAACGATAAGAAATAGATTTTTCAAAATTATATTTAAACTTTTGATAAAAACTAATTGCTTCATCAATAGATAAATTATGTTTCATTAAAAATTGGAATTTATGGTCTTTTAAAAAATAATCTTTACCAAACATAATAAGCTCAATATCTGATAATAATAATATTAATTCTAATCTATTCATAATACGGCGATATATTAATCTTGATGTTTCATCATTTTGATAGATATTTTTATTTTTATCTAATAAATTAATTAATTTAACGACAATTAATGGGTCTTCATCTAATAGAGAATATATTTCTTCTTCTTGAATCTTTAAATTGTTTAATATATTAATAGTATAAGTTAGTACTTCATCATAATTAATATAGTTATTTTTATTTTGAATATAATAAGTTATGAATTCATAAAATAATCTAATTTTAAAAGTTATTTTAGTTAGTTCATTTATAATTTCTTGATAGTTCATTTTTCACCTTATTATTTCTTTTTATATTTATTTATTAAATCTTTGCTAGCATCTTTTTGTAATTCTTTGTAATTATCTATAATATCCATAACTTGTTTAAAGATTAAATCATGATATTTAGGATAGATTTCTTTTCTTTTTAAGAATTCATTCTTTATTTGTTTAATACCTTGTTCATCTGCAAAAAGTAAGCAAGCTTTTAGTTTAGAAATTAAAATATTATAATAGAATTTTTCTTCTAGGTCTTCTAAATTATCTTCATCATCTTCATACTCTTCATCATATTCATCATTATATTCTTCTTTATTTTCATTAAATTGGGATAGTTCTTCAATATTTTGAATTAATAAATCATTTGCATCTTCATCTAATTCTTCATCAAAAATAGTGCTATCATCATAAGCAAAAAGATCATCAATAAATAATGAAAGTATTTCTAAAGCATATTTATTGTTTACCTCAGTTAATAGTTTTTCTGATACAGGTAAGTCTGGATGAATCTTAAAAGTGTGGGGGAAAGATGTTAGTCCATTATTTAATAATATTTCTTCAATTTTATTATTTAAAAATGCTAAATTATATTTATAGTAGATATCATTAATTTCATGTGATTCAGATAAATATCTAAATGATTCAAGATTATGTATATTGTCATATTCTTTCATAGTATATTTAATAAAATCAAAGTCTTCTTCTGATGAACAAATTTTTGCATCATTTTCATCTATTATTGAATGAAAATACTCATCATTATCTAAAGCTAAGTTATATAGTTTTTCATAAACTCTTACAATTATTAATTCATCTTCATCATTTTTGATAGCAACAGGGATGTTTTGACAACGATAATCTTTTTTATCAATTAATTCTAAAATATAATTATAAGCTGAAATTATTTCTTCATTAGCATAATTAAAATATTCATATAAAGTTTTTTCTTCTTCTAAAGTAATTTTTAAATAATTTAACATATTAGAGTAGTGTGTTGTATTTATATTTCCTTGTTCTTCTAATGATTGGAGAGAATTATAAATGTTTCTAATAGTAGTCGATATTTCAAGTAATTGTTTAATGATACTTAATGTTTCTTTAGATATTTCAGTGTCAAATCTATTAGCATTTTTTAAATCTTGTTTGTAATTATCTGAGATTAGTTTTGCAAGCTTGGGATTTTGTTCTTTTAAAGAGTTAATAATATTCTTTAATATATTTTCATCGATAAATAAGCTAGATACTCTTAAAACATTATTTAAATACATAATTAAATCTTTATTTTTTACTTTAGATAATAATTTAAGAGTTTTTTCCATAAGAAAATAACCATAAGCATTTTTGAATTCGTGTTTATCTTCTTCACTAATATAAAATACAGTATTTAAAATAATGTTTTGATCAAAGGTATGACTAAATTTTTCAAAGTCGTCCTGAATTAATATATATTCTAAAGTAGAGTTTATAAAAGATAGGTTATATTTTAATTCTTTTAGATTAGTGTTTTCTAATAGTTCGATGGTTCTAATTGATGTTTCAGTATTAAAATTAGGTAAGGCTTGATATAGATAAGCACTGTATTCAACTTTTTTAGCTTTTTCTTTAAAATAACCGGTTAAGTTTTCATTTAAACTCTTAGCATCATTAATTTCAAGTTTAGTTAATTCATTATAAATTCTTTTTAAAATTAAAGTTTTTTTATTAGCGAAAGCAAAAAAGATATCATCTTTGACAATAGTAGGATTTAATTGTTTAATTAATTCTTTAGCGTGAATTATAAATGATTTATTATTTACGATAGATTCATATAATTCATCTGCTTCTTCAATAGCTAATTCTAAACCATATTCTATATCTAATTGGCTAGTTGTTCTTTTTTGATTATCTAATTTACTTAGTTCTAAATAAATATTATATATTTCTTCTGTTTTTGATAATATTTTTTTAAATATTTCTAATTCTTTTTCATTCATACAAAACCACCCTTAAACATTTAAAATTTATTATATACAAAAGAATAGGGAATTTCCATATTAAATATTAATTTTTGCAAAAAAATAAGAGTTTAAAACTCTTATCTGTTATAGTATTCAACTATTAGTGATTCATTAATATCAGCATTAAGTTCACTTCTTTCAGGTAATCTTATAAAAGTACCTGTCATTTTCTTATCATCGAATTCTACAAAAGCAGCACGATTTAAAGTATTTTCTAAAGATAACTTCATAGCTGGATGATTTAATGATTTTTCTTTTACAGAAATAGTATCACCTGGTTTAACTGTATATGATGGGATATTAACATTCTTACCATTAACTGTAATATGTCCATGGTTAACTAATTGTCTAGCACCACGTCTAGTTGCAGCTAATCCCATACGATATACAACATTATCTAATCTACTTTCTAATAATTTTAAGAAGTTTTCACCAGTAATACCTTTCATTTTAGAAGCTTTTTCAAATGTTCTAGCAAATTGTTTTTCAGTTAATCCATACATGAATCTTACTTTATTTTTTTCATTTAATTGGATTCCGTATTCACTTGATTTTTTTCTTCTACTTGTACCATGAATTCCAGGTGCATAAGGTCTTTTAGCAAGTTCTTTACCATTTTCTAAAATAGAAAATTCATATCTTCTTGCTTTCTTATAAACTGGACCAGTATATCTTGCCATATTTTTCTCCTTTCTTAGCGAAAGAGTAATAATTCTGATATCTTTATAGGGTGTTTATTATCTTTTTCCCTTAGGCAGTTTAAGTTACTAAAGTTATTTCAAATAAACGCGTTATAAAGATAAACAGAATACTGCCTCATAAACGCATTTGTATTATATATTAAATATATGCTTTTTGTCAATTATAATTGTTTATGTTTTGGACTTTCTATTAAAGATGTAATAGTGCTTTTGATTTTTTCGTTTTCATCTAATAGTTCTAAAACTTTATTTTGATTTTTTAATGCTTGATTCGTAAGATGATCAATATGATCATTTTTAGTACGAATATAATTATTAGTTATTTGGCTAGGATGACCATATACTGCTATTATATCTTTATTATCTTCTGTTTTAATATAGTAGATTCTTTTATACCATGAAGTGCCATGATATGATAAATCTTCTGAATTAGTACTAGTAATAATAATTCCTTTTTTAAAATTATAATTATTTTTATTTTCATATTGAGGGTCAATATATGGAAAGACTAAAACTTCTGTTCCATTAGGTAATATATTATCCATTTTATATCCTTCTTTCATAGTGAATTATTCTAATTTATGAATATTTATTTGTCAATTGTTTGCTTATTGTTTAAAGATGATTTATGTGATATTATATAAATATAATAGGAGGGGAATGCTATGGCTAGTTTAGATGAGCATTTTGCATTGAATAATTATGAAGAGGCTGTTTCACTTTATGATGCTATAACAGTAGGTAAAAAGTATCGTATTACTATACTTAGTGATATTCTAGTTAGACTTGAGTATTCTTCTAATGGGCAATTTGAAGATAGGCCTACTGAACAAATTATATTTAGAAGGTTTTCGGTTCCTAGATATACTAAACAAGAAGATAATAATTTTTTAATTATTTCAACTAAATATTTCAAATTAGAATATCAAAAAGAAATGCCTTTTCAAGGATCTAAAGCTAGTCCAGATCAATATTTAAAGATTACTTTAAATAATAGTGATAAATATTGGCATTTGGGTTCTGCTGAAGCAAGAAACTTTAATGGTACAGTATATTCATTAGATAATGTTGATGGTAATGTTGACTATCAGAAGGGATTATATTCTACTGATGGTTTTGTATCAATTGATGATTCGAAGTCTTTAATTTTAAATAAGGATGGTACTTACAGTAGAAGAAATGATAATAGAATTGATACTTATGTATTTATGTATCGTAAAGATTTTGGTTTTTGTTTAAGAGATTATTTTAAACTAACTGGTAAACCTTCTTTAATTCCTAGATATGCTTTAGGTATATGGTGGAATAAAAATTTAGATTATACTAGTAGTTCAATTGAAAAGTTAGTAGAAGATTTTAAAATAAATGAAGTACCTTTATCAGTGTTTTTAATGGGACCATCATGGCATTTAAAACATCAAGGTATGACTAATGGTTTTACTTTTAATTATAATTTAATTGATAATCCTAAAAATTTAATAGATTATTTACATAATAATAATATTAGAATTGGATTAAATATTAATCCAATTGAAGGAATACATCCTGATGAGATTTCTTATAATAGATTTAAGGAAGCATCTGGATTTCAATTTGATGAGAAAAAAAGAAATAATGGACTAATACCTTTTAATGTTTTTAATAAAGATATGGTTAGTGCTTATTTTAATGAATTAATTAAACCTTTAAATGATATTGGAACTGATTTCTTTTGGATTGATTATAATAATCCTAAGGATTTATATACTCTTAGAGCTTTAAATAAGTATCATTTTGATGATTATAAGAAAAATGTTAATAAAAGAGGAATGATTTTTTCACGTAATGGATTATTAGCTTCTCATAGATATCCTTGTTTATATAGTGGAGAAACTATTGTTAGTTGGAAAAATTTAAATATGATTCCTGAGTTTAATTCTAAAGCTTCTAATGTTGGGATTTCTTGGTGGAGTCATGACATTGGTGGTTATAAAAGTGGGGTTGAAGATTCAGAACTTTATATGAGATTTGTAGAACTTGGTACATATTCTCCAATATTTAGATTATCTTCAGATACTTCTCATTATTATAAAAGAGAGCCTTGGCTTTGGGATATTAGAACATTTTCAGTTGTTAAAGAATATTTAAAGTTAAGACATAGATTAATTCCTTATATTTATACAGAAGGTTATAAATATTCAAAAACTGGTCTTCCTTTAATCCAACCAGTTTATTATAGATATCCAGAAATATATGATGAACCTTTATATAAAAATGAGTATTATTTTGGTACAGAATTATTTATTGCGCCAATTACAACTAAAAAAGATTTACTTATGAATCGTACAGTTCATAGAATATTTTTACCTAATGGTATATGGTATGATTTTAAAACTGGTAAAAAGTATGTTGGTGGTAAAAGATATGTTACATTCTTTAAAGATGAAGATTATCCTGTTTTTGCTAAAAGAGGAACGATTATACCAATGGCAGAACTTGATGATGATGACTTAAATAATACTAATATACCTAAAGCTTTAGATATTCATATTTTTCCAGGGGCTAGTAATACATATAAATTATATGAAGATGATGGAATTAGTTCTTTATATGAAGAAGGGTTCTATGCAATTAGTGATATAGATTATAATTATCAAACTAATAATTTTACATGTATTATTAGACAAGTTGATGGAAAAAGTGATATATTACCTCAAAATAGATCATATAAAATAAGATTTAGAAATACAAGAAAACCTAGTGAAGTTACAGTATATTTAGGAGAAGAAAAGATAAGCAATTTTAAATCTTATCCTGTAGCAAATGATTTTGTAGTAGAAGTTAATAATGTTCCAAGTAATAAGCAATTATCAATTAATTGTCGTGGTACTGATATTGAAATAGATGCTGAAAGAATTATTAATGATGATATAGATTCAATTGTAAGTGATTTACAAATAAATACTGATATTAAAGAAATGATAGCAGCTATATTATTTAGTGATGAGGATATTAAACGTAAGAGAATTGGTATTCGTAAACTTAAGAGAAAAGGATTACATCCTAAGTATATTACTATGTTCTTAAAGTTATTAGAATATATTGCAGAATTATAGATTTATATAAAGTAGTCCTTTAAATGGGGCTACTTTTAGTTTATTTGTTTTTATGTAAATACTTGAAGCAATTTTAATATTATTGTACAATATAAATAATAATGGAAGATGGTGTTAAACTATGAAAAAAAGAATAGTTTTATTACTTAGTTTAATAGGTTTATTATTAGTTACTATTGTAAGTACTAGTTTTGCACTATTTACAAAAAGTAAAGCGCAAGATGGAATAAATCAAATAACAACTTATAATTGTTTAGATATATCAATAGATGGAGAAAATGAACTTAATTTAACTAATGCATATCCAATAAAAGATGAAGAAGGAGTTTTACAAGCACCATATTTATTTACAATAAAGAATAATTGTGATCATTATGTAGGAGTAGATTTAGGAGTAGAATATCAAGAAGAAAGTACTATAA
>CACZRB010000030.1 GCA_902783555.1 uncultured Erysipelotrichaceae bacterium | reverse complement strand
ATTATATCATAATAAAATGCAGAATTTAATCTGCAATTCATTTTATTTTTTTGTAATTTTATAAGTACTTCTTTTAATACTAATACTATACTCATTTTTAGTCCCATCTGGAGACTCTATAATAAGATCAGTAGTACCTGCTTTTTTAAATTTAGCATTAAGCATATAGCCTTCAACAGATTCATAATATTTAATACTAACTTCTCCATATTTACTATCAGATAAATAAGCTCTATATGTATCATTAAAAGGATGTTCTTTATTATTAAACATTATTTGAGTTTCATATACAGGTGGATTTAAAACGCCAAACAAAGTTATTATTGCTATTAAAACACCACTTATAATAACACCAACATTCCTTATTTTTTTATCATTAAAAATATATAATGGGTATATTATCATAGTTCCAATACAAAATAATACTATTAAAATATATCTTGGCATTGCAAAGATAAAATCAGATAAATAAAGACTATATTCCATTCCAACAAATAATATCATTGGTAATAATATTAAATATCCCCACCATTTATCTTTCTTCATATAGTAACCAATAAATCCCATTGGAAAGCATGCTATTGTCCAAACAATCCAAAATCTATAATATGTATGGAATAATTCTGAACCATTTACCATATCTTGAATTATGTAAACAAGTGGTTGACTAATCAAAAAGAATACAAAACACTTTAATCCCGAATCTAAATTAGACTTACTATTCATAATAATAATAATTCCAAAAAGTATCCATACTTCAAATGTAACCGTAATTGTATTAAAAGATGTATATACAAGCTCTGGTATCATAGCTATTACAGCTGTATATACTCCAGCAATAATTGCAAATATTACTAATTTTAACCAAGTTAAATTAATACCACCAAACAATTTTTTCATTTTAATTTCTCCTTTTCTTCCTTAATTCAAAATTATATCATAAAACATAAATATAATAATAGTAAATTTTTAATTATTGAATGTATTATAAACAATTTTAAACTTTCTTATAATTAAATAGAATAAATAAATAATATTAAAAGCTACAAAATATAAAAATAACATCAGTAATGGATTTAACATTTGCATATTCATTGAAGTAAGTTTACTAGCAATATCTTCAAAGTAAGGAATACTACTAAGATGCAAATATAGCATAAAATCAAAATTATAAATAAAATCTATTATTATTACTACTATCGATATTACAAAATGAAAAGCAAATCCATGTAACACCACACTATAATTAATTTTAACATAACCAGTTACTACCAATAATAAAGCTACAAATACCATTAAAAAATGCCATATCATTGAATAAAAAGCACCAAATGATAAAAAAGGATAATACTTAAACGCATTTAAAAATAACATTGCAGCAATTCCACCAACCATGCCACCAGTTACTAACCATGCATCAGCATACTTTTTAACCTTTCCTTTACAAAAGCCTGATATTAAGCACGCATACATAATTATAGAACAAGTATCAAATGGTAATAATCCTGTATTAAAAGATCCAGATAGTTTTATATCATAATATGATTCCCAAGTGGTTTTTATAATATAAAAAACTATCATAAAAATACCTATAAACTTTATTATACTATTTACTTTTTCTCTAGATGACTTTCTAAGAATAATTAATAATACTATAATTAGAATAATAGATATAATTAAATAGAAATATTGTGCAAAGGAACCATAATCTTGTCCATGGTAATTTTCAATATTATATTTATATTCAAAAAAATTATAATTACCTCTAAACATATTTATCACCCTATTCTATTTATTATTATATCATACATATAAAAAATAAAAAGACTCATATACTACGAGTCTTAATAGCATCTTGAATCTGATTATTACATTTTTTATTTGTCTCTGAAATAGAAACTACTTTATTAAACGCAAATAAGTTTGGAATATTATCATCATAATATATCTCCCCAACTATCGGTTCAAATTTAAATTCGTATGTTTTACCTTTCTTTAATTTTTTAAATTCCATAGAATTTGAAATTTGTAATTTTTTATTTTCTTTTTTACACTGCTTTAAGGTAACTTCATAAGTTGTTTCATCACAACCAGTTAAGTCCTTATTACAGACAACTTTTTCTAATTCCAAGACTTCAAAAGTTCTTATAAAAGTATCATCAGTATTAGCTTTAGTTGTTGAACTAGTTGTAGTAGGTTTAGTCGTTAAATGAAACTTTATAGTATTTTTATCTTTTTCTTTTAATAATAGTATTATTGAAAGAATTAAAGCAAAAGCAAAGATTAGTACTAAAATACCTAAAGTAAAATCCTTAGAATTTACCCCACGATTATTACTCTTTTTATTTTTAAAACCTAATAATTCATCAGTAGTAATATTGAAAAAACTAGCAAGTAATATTAATTGTTCAGGATTTGGATTAGTTTCTCCAAGTTCCCAATTACTAATAGTTTGTCTTGTAACATTAATTTTTTCCCCTAACTGTTCTTGAGAAAGACCATTTTTCTTTCTTAGTTCTAATATTTTTTTACCTAATTCCATTTCTTCACCATCCACTTGCAATTATAATATTAATAAATTATTTGTCTACCAAATTACTTTAGAAATTTGTCAAAGAAATATAACATAGCCCAAATAACATATACCAAAAAAGAGAATTTTATATTCTCTTATTATTTTAAACAGATTCAAATTTTATTATTACTTTATCTTTATCTAAATTAGGTAAATTATCTATATGACCAATTTTAGTATAACTATATGAGGTATCAAAAGATTTATAGAACACAACTAAACAGTTATTTCCATAAAGCATAATATCTCCAGCATTTATTTTCTTAGGATTAGAGGAATTTGTTGGAAGTGTAATATCTAAATAAGCATATTTTTCATTACCATTTAATTCCTCCATACTAAGCTCAATTGGTAACATATTGATAAATTTTTTAACAGTTTCATTATTTTCTAAATTTGCTTCATATTCTTTACCATTTATTATAACTTTCATTCTACTATTCACCTTACTTGAATTATTATCATTAATAAAATTTTTATTTGGTTGATTATCTACTATATTTTTTTTATTATCACAACCAGTAATTAATATTAATGAAATGATAACAATTATGCTAAATATTTTTTTATTTTTTGTTAATATTACAAAAAAACCAACAAATAATGCCATTAACATCATTAATAAAGGTATTGCATAATAATTACCAGTTTTAGGATTTGTAATATCATTTTTTGATTCTTCACTTCCATAATTATTTATTGTAAATGTTGCTTTAGCTAATGTACCATTATTATAATGAGCTACAATAATATATTCTCCACTGTGTAAACTATTTAAATATTCATTCGATAAAGTTATTATTGTACTTCCACTTGCCAATATATAATTTGAAGGTGCTACTATTTTATTATTAATGTATAAGTTTTTAAATAATTCTAATGGTCCATTTATTTTAAATACCAAATCTTTATTTAAATATATGGAATTATTTCCTTCAATAAAAGCATATTGTTCTGGAATAGTCACTACCATTATTTCAATATCATCTGTTGTATTTTCTATTATAAGTTTATTATTTTGATAGTTATTAATATTTTCTACATTATTAACTTTAATAGAAATAATTTTATATCCTAATTTAGCACTTAATTCAAAATTATTATCTCCATTTTTTTCTATACTAATTGCCTTATTAGAATCTATTTCAATATTATCATCAGTATCTATTGATATGTAATATGTCTCTTTATAAACATTTTTATATTCAATACTAAATTCTCTTACTTCATCATTTAGATAAATAGTAATTATATAATCTGGTGAACAACCATCTATTGAGCATTCTTTTTCTTGTTTAGGAGTGACTTTAGAACCATCTACTAAATAATAGAATCCATTATTAATTTCTGCACCTGTTATATTTAATGTATTAGTATATACTATTTCATTAGTTTCTGTATCAGTAAATACTATTTTAGTTTCATATATTTGATTAATATCATAGTTTTCCCCTTTTAGTTTAACTTTTAAAGGATTTTCCTCGTTAAAATAATAATTATTTACATAGTAATTAACAACCTCATCAGGATAGTTTGCATATTCTAATGAAGCTCTACCAAGATGTGTTTTTATTGGTGCTACATAAGAAGAAGTATTTAATATAAAGGTATCAATTTCAACATTATTCTTAGTTATAACCACTTTATCTCCATTAGATATGTTTCCATTATTGTCAGTATCATAATATGTACAATCATAATTATCTAATACTTTATTACATAAATTCGTAGCATTAGAATCATTAATATTATAATTATATATTACGTGATTACGTATATCTAAACCATCTATATTTTTAAATTCAAATGTTTGTACTTGAGTCAATATACCATCACTTTCAGCATGTCTTGCATAAAAGAAATAGTTAAAATCATAATAGTTACTTATAGCATAACTATAATCATATTCATCATCTTTATATGGACTTTTTAAAAAGTTAGCATAAAAATGATCTTCGTCTACGACATATCCTCCAGAATTCATTTGAGCAGCATCGATGCCATACCACACTCCATCGATATTTACAATATTCCAACCGTGTGGCTCATAAAAATTATAATCAATTTCATTATTAAATTCATTCCCAGTATAGATATCAGTATATTTCATAAGTATACCACTGACGCCATATATATCATCTATACCAGCCTCTTTAGCTATTGTATATAAGGCAATTGTGTGATGATTGCATACACCAAGATGTTGATTTATTAAAAGATTTAAACTAGAAGGATTCCCAGTTCTTAAATCACTTCCAGTACTATTATAATAATTGATATAGGTATTTTCAACAATATATCTAGAGATCTTTTCTAGGGCCACTTTTGGGTCAGTATTTTTATCAATATCCAATCCTAAAATAATATTATCAATTGTATTCTTAATATTAGGGTCATAATCATAGTGACTAATATTATGGCTATCTAGATAATTTACTAAATCTTCAGTTACAAATAATTCAGTATATGCATCCCAGCTTAATAAATGTAAATTATGTAAATTATAAATTGGACTCAAATCAGTAACTGCCCATGGTAAAGTTAGTCCTTCAAGATTAGGTAGATCTTCAAGAAAGTCAATATCAGTTATAAATGTTTGATTTAAAGATAAAGATGTAAGATTGGTTAATTTTCTTAAATACTTAGTATCTTTATTTTGAATATTCGTACCTGATAAACTTAGTGATGTTACATTTGGAATAGAATCTATTAGTTCAGAAAAATCATCTACATAACTTGTTAATACTAAATTAGTAAGATTTGGGAATTTAGTATAATCTAGTTTTTGATAGCCAATCATTTCACTAAAGCCAAGGCTTTTTAATGAAGTTAAGTTTTCAATATCTTTGAAATTTTTAACAACGGAGTTTCCAATGTTTAAACCAGTAATATAGTCATTATCGATATTTTTAAAATTAATTGTAGTTTGAATAAAATACAAAACTATATCATGAGTCGATGTAATACTATTTAGAAATGTTATATCATCTATATCAATACCTTCAAAATAAATTTCTTCTAAATTAGACAATTCTTGTAATATATTTAAAGTCTCTTCATTTGGGAAAGGATATCTAAAAGTTACTTTTTTTACTTTAGGGTATTCTTCTTCATCTAATTCTGGTAAATCAATTATATCTAATGATATAGAATTATCATCCATATATGTAATACATAGAGATGATTTTGGCGTAAAAGAAGATACTGCAACAAATATAAAAATTGACAACAGAATTAACAACTTATTTTTCATATGAACTCCTCATTAGCAAATAGTCTATAATATCATATAATATTATATTATCATATTTGTTCATTAATTGCAATTTTAGATAAATAATAGGTTTCTATCCTACTTTAATGTTATAGTTTTTTTAATAAAAATAGCCGTCAAAAATTTATGGCAACTATTTTGTCTAAATTTAATAATTTAATTATTTTTAATAAATTCATCCTTAATTTATTTATTGTTTATCACTTCCTTTCTATTGCAACAAAAAAGAATCTTTCGGTTCTTAAAGTATTTTTTTTTATTAGAACGATTTCTCGCTCTATTTTTGGCTCGACTTTATGGCAACTTGCACAATAGTTTACTTCGGCAGTCATAACCAAAATGACTGATTTTTTCATTTGTTTTCTATTTTTTTTACTTCATTTATATATTTATAGTTTAAATTATTTTCTTTGGAAATAGCAGGTCTTTTAGTTTCTTTTTCATATGAATCTCTTGCAGATTTAGCAACTGTTCCACCTCTTTTAGCAACT
>CACZRB010000029.1 GCA_902783555.1 uncultured Erysipelotrichaceae bacterium | reverse complement strand
TGATGAATTAATAACAGTAACATTTAATCCAGAAGGTGGAGAACTTAATACTACCACTAAAAAAGTGCTAGCAACTGGTACATATGGGACATTACCAATACCAACTAAAGAAGGATATGAATTCTTAGGTTGGAATGGGAAGAATATGTTTAATGAAAAAAGTATTCTAATGGCAATAAGTGGTGCTAAATATGTAGATAATTTTTATATATTTACATCAGTAAACGCATATAGAAAATATGGAAATGGTAAATCAATTCCAATTTATGATTTTAAAGAAAATACAAGATATACAATATCTATTTATGGATATACTAAAGATCATGGCTGGAATTATAATTTTTGGATAAATTACAATTATTTAGTTGGTGAATCAAATTTTAGCAGATTTGCTTTAGATAGTTACGGAAAATTTAATTATACTTCTGATGTTAATAGGACATTAAGTAAAATTACTATTGCTTATAATTCTAGTACTACAAATTATGTAAAACATGTTCAATTTGAAGAGGGAGCTGCTGCAACTGAATGGGAGCCATACTATATTACAAATAATTTAAATATCGTACAAAATAAAGACCATACTCTAAAAGCAATATGGAAAGAACTATAAAGTATAATTTATATAGTTCTTTTTTTCATATAATTAATTATGAAAAGATTTAAGTATAGAATTGTGTATAAGTTTAAGAATATTTTATTAATAGTGTTAATAACTATCTTTTTATTAACATCTTGTTTTTTAAGTATAATTGGTAATAGGGCTTCAGAAAATATTTATTATATTACTCGTAATTTAATTAATACGATAACTACTAGTACAGTTAATAATAATATAAGAATGGATTTATTTAAAAAGTATAATATAAATGATTTAATTATTATTAATTATGATAATAATAAAATTGTTAATGTTGATTATAATTTAGAAAATGCTTATGAAATACTTATTGAAATTAAAAAGAGTATTATTAATAATATTAGTAATAATATAGATTCTTATTATAATTATGAATATGTAATTGATAATAATAAAGTAATAATTGAGATGCCTTTTTATAATTATACTAATAATGTTTTAATTGCAAATTTAGGGCCTAAAATAAAAGTGGGGTTATCTATGATTAGATTAATTGATGGTAGTGTTAAGACTAAAATAAAGGCTTATGGGATAAATTCTTTATTAGTTGAATTGTATATTAATTTTACAGTTACAAGCGCAATAGTTGTTCCTTATGCTAAAGAAGAAAATATTACTAATAGTTATGATGTTTTAATATCAAGTAAAGTTATTCAGGGAGAAATACCTTCTTTATATAATGGAATATTTGAACAGGAAAGTAAAATTATATCTAATTAGTATAGAATTATATTAGTAATTGTGGTATTATTAATACTAGGAAAGTAGGTGTTTATTTAATGAATGTATTTGTAAATGTTGCAGTTACTAATGGAATAAATGCCTATATTGCTAAAATTAGCAATAAGAGTTATCCTCTTGCTCATGTTTTTGAATTAAGAATAATTGAATTTTTAGTAGTTTTATATGGTAAAATTAATATATTAAATCCATATAAATTAATGAGTGAAAGTAGCTTAAAGAATAATTTAATGGTTTATGGAGCTAGTATTGATAAAATTAATGAATTATTTGAATTATTGGATGAATATAATTCATGGCTTAGTAGTAATTCAAGAGAAAAAAATACAATAATTAAAGATATTTTTGAAATATTAAGTTATTTAGTAATATTAAAAAATAAATCAGTATTAATTACGTCTGATGAGATGAAATACTATGAAAGCTTTTTTGCTTTAAATGACGTTAAAATAAATCAAATAGTAGATATGTCGGCTGTTAATAAAGATGATGTTATTAATACATGGCTTAGAGCTGTTGAAGAGAGTAAGAAAGTTCCTGCTCCAGAGGAACCATTGTATTTAAACGATGATGAATATGAAAAATGGGGATTATTTATAGATGAAGTTAAAGCATTACCTAAAGATAAAGTTTTAGAACTAAATAAGGAAATTCAAACAAGAAATGAAAATGAAAGTGCTAATGGAGGAAACACTAAGGATAAACCATGGCAATTAGTATTAAGCTCTGGTAATGGTTATGTTGATGCTTTAGTTTTATTTAGTATAATGTGTACTGAGATTATGATGGGAATCATTATTACAGTAGTAATCGGGAGGTTTTAAATGAAAACATATGATATTAATCAGAGTAAATATGAGTTAACTAAGAATTTTAGAGATGGTTTTGAACTTTCGGAAGTTGAAAGTAAGCTTACAGATTATTTTGAAGACTTTGATTATGTAGTAGGGGATTGGGCTTATGGTAAGCTTAGATTAAAAGGATTTTATAAAAGTGGAAGCAAGAAAACGAAGCCTATTAATGATATTGCAATTTTAGATAAATACTTAGAAGATAATTGTGCTAAAAATTGTAGATATTTTGTTATAAAAAAAATAAATTGATATTAACTTGAAAATATGTTAATATTTAATTAGGATAGTGAGGAATAATTTATGGGTACTAGTATTGAATTAAAAAAAATAAATGGTGAAATAGTTAAAGCAGAGCTAATTAGTTATTTTGAATTAGTTTCTACTGGCAAGAAGTATATATTCTATACAATGAATGAAACTATTGAAAATGGGCTAGTTAAAATGTATGTTTCTGAAATATCAAATGATAGTAATACATTAACTGGTCAAATGAGTGATGAAGAATGGACATCATTAAAATCAATTATGAAATCAATGTTAACAGGAAATGAAAATCCTAATATTAACTATTTGAAATGGGAGGCTTAAAATGAATATACAAGATAGTCCTAAGCAAATTGCTTTAAAAGCTGAGGAACAATTAAATAAATTAAAAGAGAAATATATTAGTATGGTTGGGCCATTAGAGAATGCTGCACCTGCTGTAGAAGCACAATCTGTAGTTGAGGAAAGCGTTGCTGCTCCTGAACCTAATATGTTTGATGTACAACCTAGTGTGTCTGATGCACCAGTAGTAGAAACACCAGAACAAGGAACTGCTTTTAATCCAACACCTGTACAAGAAGAGGCTGTTGTAAATCCAGAACCTGTACAAAATGTTCAAGAAAATATTTTTGATAGTGCCCCAGCAGCTGAAGTAGTAGCTCAATCTGAACCAGTAGCACCTGCTTTAGATGATCAAAATAATAATCAAGTTAATATGTTTGATCAAATGGGTGATTCTCAACCTACAAATGCTGAAATAATTGGGGAAAATCAAAATATTTTTGAAACTAATAATGTTTTTGATAGTGCACCAGCAGCTGAAGTAGTAGTTCCAACAGAACCTACAGCAACTAATCCAGAAGTTCAATTAGATACTACTGTTTCTGAGCCTGTACAAAATAATGTATTTGATGCTCCAGCTGTAGAATCTGCACCTGAAATTCAAGAACCAGTAGCTTCTCAGCCTGTAGAACAAGTAGCATCTAATAATTCTACGAATTTGCTTAATAGTTTAAAAGATGATTATGCTAATATTGTTAATTCTGCTAATTCATTAAATGAAATGATTAATAATTTTGGAAATAAATTAGCTTCTTATGGTATTGATAATAATGTTCAATTTCTTAATCAAAATGTAGTTTCTGATGAATTTAATAATAATCAAAGTATGCATATGTAACTAGGTAATAAAACCTAGTTTTTTTTCATATATAAATAATATGGAAAGTATATTGAATTATTATTATGGTATTGTTGTTAATAATATTATAAAAAAAGATTCTTATTATATTATTGAATGTTTAAATGAAGAATATATTTTGAATGAGTTAATTGGCAATATTGAATTAGTAGAACAAATCATTGATATTTTAAATAATACGAATATTATGTATCATTTACTTGTAATGACTAATGATCAGAAATTATTTTTTACATATGAAGAAAAGAATTATTGCTTATTAAAAGTTAGGTGTAACTTAAATGATAAAATACTTCTTTCATCTTTTGAAAATATAAGAACAAAAGGGGATTCTAATTGGGCAGATATTTGGAGTAAAAGAATTGATTATTATGAGAGTCAAGTTGAAGAAGTAATTAAGGATAATAGTATAAAATATGCTCTTCAGTATTATATCGGGCTTACTGAAATTGCTATTTATTATAATAATGTTTTAAAAGAAGTTTATTCAAATAATGATTTGATATATACTGTTTCTCATAAAAAAATAAGTAGTCCATTAAGTGCATTAGATTATTATAATCCGTTAAATATGATAATAGATATTGAAGTTAGAGATTTAGCTGAGTATTTTAAGATGTCTTATTTTAATGATGTTTTGACTGAATACGAACTTTTAAATATAATTGATAATTTGAAATTTAGTGATGCTTTAGCTAATTATTTCTTTTTAAGATTATTATATCCTTCATATTTTTTTAATATGTATGATAAGTATATTGAAACAAGAGATATTAATAATGATATTGTAGAATGCATTAAAAAAAGTAAAGATTTTGAGGCTTTACTTTCTAAGGTTTATTCACGTTTAAAAATAAATAATAATATTTTAATTAGATTATGGTTTTTTAAATTTCAACATTTATGATTTCTTTAATTTCAGGTATTTCTTCTTGCATTGATTTTAGAATTGAATCTTGTAATGTAGTATCTTGATAACCACAATGTGCACATGCACCAGTAAGTTTAATAAATAGAGTATTATCTTCATATTTAATGAATTCTATGTCTCCACCATCTGCATTTAAGTATGGTCTCATTGAATTAATAATATCAATAATTTTTTCTTCAGTATTCTGTTTCATAAATTTCACCTAAAGAAATTATAGCACACTTTTAATAGTAATGCTATAATAGTGGTGAAGAGGTGGATTTATGAATTCATTTAAAATAGGTGATATTATTGAAGTTAAAGTTACCGGTATAGAACAATATGGAATTTTTGTTAAAGTAAATGATGAATATACTGGATTAATTCATATATCAGAAATTGATAATAGTTTTATTAAGAATATTAGTGATTATGCTTATATTGGTGAGACTATTTATGCAAATATTATTGGTATTAATGAAGATGCTAAGCATTTAAATTTATCTATTAAAAATATGAATTATACTAATAATGCAGATGAAAATAGAAAAGTTAAAGAGAGTATTAGCGGATTTTTACCACTTTATAATCAATTGGAAATATGGATTGAAGAGGCAATTGAAAATATGAAAAAAGAGAACGATTAGTTCTCTTTTTAATTTCAAATGGTGTCTCGTTGGGAATTCGAATCCCAGACCCTTTGATTAAAAGTCAAATGCTCTACCTGCTGAGCTAACGAGACATAAAATATTGGCTGCCCTGGGGGGACTCGAACCACCGAAATGTCAGAGTCAAAGTCTGATGCCTTACCACTTGGCTACAGGGCAATATA
>CACZRB010000028.1 GCA_902783555.1 uncultured Erysipelotrichaceae bacterium | reverse complement strand
ATTATAAAGCTTTTTTCAGGTTTTAACCATTTTTATTTGTTTATAATGGTTTGTTTTATAAATCTCCCCACTTTGGAAACACTATCAATTAAATGCCTTAATTTGATTTTAAAATACTATATATGTTATAATTAAGAACAGGTGATGTATTGTGAAAGAAACAATCTTTCAAATGGAAAGATATGCAGAAGCAAATAATATACCAATAATAGAATTAGATTCGATTAAGTTTATTATGAAATATATTAAATTAAATAATGTTAAAAGTGTATTAGAAATTGGAACTGCGATTGGTTATTCAGCAATTTTAATGGCTAATGCTACTGAAAGTGTTGAAATTACAACAATTGAAAAGGATGAAAAAAGATATCGTGAAGCTGTTAAAAATGTAAATGCATGTGGTTTAGATAAAAGAATTGAAGTTGTTTATAATGATGCTTTAGAAGTCAATTTAGCTGGCCATTCATATGATTTAATATTTATTGATGCCGCTAAAGGAGGCTATATTAAATATTTTGAAAAATTTTGTAATTATTTAAATCCAGGAGGAGTAATAATTACTGATAATTTGAAATTTCATGGTTTAGTAAAAAATAAAAGCTCAATTAAAAGTAAAAATTTAAAAGGTATTGTTGATAAAATTGAAAAGTATATTGAGTTTTTAGATAATAATAAAGATTATGTAACTAAATATTATGATATAGGTGATGGATTATCAGTAAGTTTTAAGAAGAATAATGAAAAATAATAAGATTTTAGTTAGAATAAATAATTTAGAGGAAATAGAAGAATATAAAAAGTTAGGAATATCTAACTTTCTTTTTCCACTTAAAGACTTTAGTATTGGGTATAATACTTTTGAAATAGAAGAACTTAATTCTTTACAAGAAAATGTATATGTTTTAGTTAATAGAGTATTAGATAATGAAGGAATTGATAATTTTAAAAATATAGCTCATAAATTATCTTTTGCTAAAGGAATTATATTTGAAGATATTGGAATTTATCAAGTATTAAAAGATACTAATATCCCATTAATTTGGAATCAAAATCATTTTGCTGTTAATAGTGAAAGTATTAATATATGGCTTGATAAGGTTGATAGTGCAGTTGTTTCTAATGAACTTGAAAAAAGTGAATTAATTTATGTATTAAATAATGTAAATAAAAAGGTTATATTACCGGTACTTGGACTTAATATGTCTATGTATTCAAGAAGATATTTACTATCTTTTTATAATAAATATAAAGGATTAAATGATATTAGAAGAGCTATAATTAAAACAAATAATGGTAAAGAATTTATAGCAGTGGAAAATGAATATGGAACTGTTTTATTTTATAAGAATTATTTTAATTTAATTAATGAAATTAGCGCTTTTAATGATGATAAAATATTATTTTATTATATAGATCCTAATATGTTAAGCGTTAAAGAAATTGAAAATATATTAAATGGTGGAAATATTTCTTATTTAAATCCTTTTTATGAGAATAAAACCGTTTATAGGATTGGTGATTTAAATGATTGAATTATTAGCTCCTGCTGGGGATTTTGAAAGATTAAAAATTGCTTTTCGATATGGTGCTGATGCTGTTTATATTGGTGGTAAAAACTTTAGTTTAAGAGCTAATGCTAAAAATTTTAGTTTAGATGAAATTAAAGAAGCATGCGAATATGCCCATAATTTAGGGAAAAAAATATATGTTACTGTTAATATAGTATTTCATGATGAAGATTTTAAGGGGTTAGAAGATTACCTATCTTCATTAGATAATTATGGTGTAGATGCTATTATTGTAAGTGATATATCAGTTATGAATTTATGGAAAAAGTTAGGTTTGAAGATGGAACTTCATGTATCTACTCAGGCAAGTACTTTAAATAAAGAATCTGCTTTGTTTTATAAAGAATTAGGGGCTAAGAGAGTAGTTCTTGCAAGAGAAGCAAGTGAAGAAGATATTAAAGAAATTAAAGCATATACTAATTTAGATATTGAAGCTTTTATTCATGGAGCAATGTGTACTAGTATTAGTGGTAGATGTATAATGAGTAATTATGCTACTAATAGAGATGCAAATAGAGGTGGATGTGCTCAAATATGTAGATGGTGTTTTAAATATTATGATGAAAATGGAAATGAACTTGATGATAATTTTCAAATGAGTCCTAAAGATTTAAATATGGTAGAATATATTGGTGATATGATAAACGCTGGCGTTAATTCATTTAAAGTTGAAGGTAGAATGCGTAGTATTTATTATATTGCTACAGTATTATTATCTTATCGCCATATTATAGATAAATATCTAGATGGTACAATAACAGAAAATGATACTAATTATTATTTAAAAGTATTAAATAGGTGTGCTAATCGTGAAAGTACGTCTCACTTTTTTAAAGGACTTCCTACTATAAATGAGCAATATTATACTAATGATGGAGTTGAAGTATCAAACCAGGATTTTTTAGGTATTGTGCTAGATAATAAAGATGGAATAATAACCTTGGAGCAAAGAAATTATTTTAAAGTTGGAGATAAAGTACAGTTTATTAGTCCAAATTTTGAAACTATTGAATATACTATTAATAATATATATGATGAAAATATGATAAAAATAGATACTGCAAATCATGCTCAAATGATTGTTAAAATAAAAGAAAATTTACCTTTATGCAAAGATGATATAATGCGTATAAAAGTATTTGACAAACAGGCTTAATTGTAGTATTCTTATTTAAGTATTTTTTTACGAAGGGAACGATTTAAAAATGCCAAAAAAAGAAATATTACTAACAAGTGAAGGTTTTTTAGAACTTGAAGAAGAGTTAGATAATTTAAAAAATAATGAAAGACCTAGTGTAATTGAAGCTATTAAAGAAGCACGTGCACAAGGTGATTTATCAGAAAATGCTGACTATGATGCAGCTAGAAATAAACAAGCAGAAGTAGAAGCTAGAATCAAAGAAATAGAGTATATGCTTCAAAATGCTAAAATAATTGAAAAAGCTGGTAATCATGAGGTTAGTATAGGATCTAAAGTTGATATTTTATATGTTGAAGATGATGAAGAAGAATCTTATAGTATTGTTGGTTCTACAGAAGCTGATCCACTAGAGAATAAAATATCTAATGAGTCCCCAATAGGAAAAGCTATTATAGGTAAAAAAGAAGGGGATACTGTGGAAATTGAATCTCCAAATGGAAATTATCAAATAAAAATCGTTAAGGTTTCTTAACGATTTTTTATACAGTTAATTTGATAGTGTTTTCTTTATTATAATTCATTAGTGATAAAGTTTCTGTATTAACAAACTCACTTAATTCTGAAAAAAATTCTGGTTCAAAATAGAATTTATCTGATAATGAGCAATTAAAATTTTTTAGGTACTTTGGTTTATATATTTTACCAAGCATTTTATTATTTTTTAATATAAATGATGATTTAATTTTTTCGTTATTAATATATAATTCTAAAGTATATTTACTATAATTAGCACCTTTTTCAGCATATCTAGTATATTCATAACCATAAAAAGGTGATGTTTTATCTGAACATAGTCCTTTTTCATACATTACTAGTTCTGTTCCTTGCCAGTAAAATAAACATATACTTTCACCGTTAAAGAATCTAGCTATGTGTGAATTATTAGAAATCTTTTTTAAATCTATTTGATAATAATTCATATCTAAATAGTTTGTAATTTGTTTATGAAATATTGTATGTGGTTTTATTCCTAGTGTTTCATCTAAATATTCACTAATACGCATATTAAAACCCCTTTCTTTTGCGATATATAATATCATAAATCCCTAAATAGTCAAGAAAAATTGTATTGCATAATATTCATGAATAAAGTATAATAATATGGATTTAAGGAGAGATTTTATGAAAAATGTAAAAGAATATGAAATTAAAATTGATGGTGATACATGGACTAAAGCATTAGATAAGTCTTTTAGTAAAGCTAATAGTAATACTACAATTGAAGGCTTCAGAAAAGGTAAATGCCCTAAAGATGTATTTATAAAGAAGTTTGGTATTGAATCATTATATATGGATGCAGTTGATTTTGTAATTAATGATGCATATCATAAAGTAATTGAAGACAATAAATTAGAACCTGTATGTGAACCTAAAGTTGATATAAAAAATGTTAATGAAAATGAAGTAGTATTTAATTTTACTGTTATTGAAAGACCTGAAGTTAAATTAGGTAAGTATACTAAACTAGGTGTTAAAAAAGAAAAAGTAGAAGTATCAGAAGAAGAAATAAATGAAGAAATTAAATCATTACAAGATAAATTTGCTGATGTTATTGAAGTTGAAAATGGTAAACTCGAAAATGGTAATACTGCTATTATAGATTTTGAAGGTAAAGTAGATGGTAAAGTTTTAGATGGTGGAACAGGTTCAAATTATCCACTTGAAATAGGTTCTAATACTTTTATTCCTGGATTTGAAGAAGGATTAATTGGTATGGAAATTGGGGAAGAAAAGACTTTAAATTTAAAATTCCCAGAAAATTATGTTGAAGATTTAAAAAATAAAGACGTTGAATTTAAGGTAAAATTAACAGGTATTAAAAAACGTGTATTACCAGAACTTAATGAAGATTTCTATAAAGATTTAGGTTATGATGATGTTAAAACTGAAGAAGAACTAAGAAAACATGTTAAGAAGCATTTATTAGAACATAAAGAAGCTCATGCTGAAGATCATTATATTGATGAATTAATTAAAAAGGCTGTTGAGAATATGGAAGTTGAAATTAATTCAGAAATAATTGATGATGAAGTAAATAGAATGATTAATCAATATAAAGAACAATTACAAATGCAAGGATTATCTTTAGAACAATATTTAGCATTTACTAAGGGATCTTTAGATGATTTAAAAAATATGATGAAACCAGAAGCAGAAAATAGAATTAAAACTAGATATTTATTAGAGGAAATTGCAAAATCTGAAAAAATTGAGGTAACTCATGATGAAATTCATGAAGAAGCTCATAAAATGGCTGATATGTATAATGCTAGTGAAGATGAAATATTTGCTATGATTGGTGGAGAAGAAGCTTTAGAATATGATTTAAGAATGCGTAAAGCTATAGACTTCTTAAAAAATAATTAGGACTTGAATATTCAAGTCTTTTATTATATTCTAATAACATGAGAACAAGAAAAATAAATGAAATTAATTATAAAAAATTATTAGATTATGGTTTTATATTAAATGATAATATATATTATTATGAGCAAAATATTCTTAGTGATAAATTTAAAGTAGTTATTGAGATAAAAGATGATTTAAAATCTAAAGTAATTGATAATACTACATTAGATGAATATATTCTAGTAGATGTAGATAGTGCATCTGGAAATTATGTAGGTATGGTTAAAGATGAATATGAAAGATTATTATTAGATATTATTAATACATGTACTAAAAAAGAAATATATAAATCTAAGCAATTAAAGGATGTATTAAAGTATATAAAGAAAACTTATAAAGATAATCCTGAATATTTATGGAAAAATAGTCCAAGTACTGCGGCTATTAGAAATAAAAAAAATAATAAATGGTATTTGGTAATTATGGTAATAAATTCATCTAAGTTAGGAATAGATAAAAATGAAGAGGTAGAGGTAATTGATATTAGATATCAAAAAGATTTATCAAGCGCTATAATTGATAATGTAAATATTTTTCCAGGCTGGCATATGAATAAAAAGTCTTGGATATCTATTCTATTAGATGGTACTTTAGATAATGAAATAGTTTATTCTTTAATAGATAATAGTTATGATTTATCTGAAAAGTAAAAAATGTAGTACTTCAAATTTTAATAATTTGATTTTGGCTAGTATTTATAATGGATTGTAAAGATATATGTCAGAATTATTAATTATTTAGGAGTATAATATTAAAAATCTGTAAATTTTTTCTTACAGATTTTTATTATTTAGCTGGTTAAATGGAAAAATTTGTTATAAAAATAGTGATATTTTCT
>CACZRB010000027.1 GCA_902783555.1 uncultured Erysipelotrichaceae bacterium | reverse complement strand
GAATAAAATAACAGTTAACTTTGACCCAGATGGAGGAGAACTAGCTACTTTAAGCAAAGAAGTTGTAATAAATGGAGCATATGGAGAATTACCAACACCAACAAAAGAAGGATACGAATTTTTAGGTTGGAATGGGAAGAATATGCTGAATTTAGAAGATCGAATAGTTAAAGATGCTGGATTATTTGATAATACTACAATAAGAGATTTTACTGGAAACGGGATTTATGTTGGATTAGCAGCAAATAATTATTATAACAATTCAAATTCAACACTAGATGCATATTTGCCTAAACAAGGTATCATAAAAAGTACTACAAAAAGTGGCAGTAATGGATATGGAATAGGATTAGATATTTTAATTTTACCTAACACTAACTACATTTTAAGTTATGAAAAATTAGAAAATGGATATTTTAAATATGGTTTTTTCAAAAAAGATGGAACCTATGTTAGGTATGCAGACATAGGTTTAAACATATATTCTCAAAACGACGAAGAAATATTAACAATCATACTAGCATCTGCTTCTACTGGAAACCAGGCTCTTTTCTATAAAATCCAATTAGAAGAAGGTACTGAAGCTACTGAATATGAACCATATTACATTGATAAATATACCAAAGTAGTTCAAACAAAAGATCATACTCTAAAAGCTATTTGGAAAGAAATATAATTTTAAAATAAAACTAGGCTTAAAAAACTAGTTTTATTTTTGGAAATAATCTATAATATACTTTATAGGAGTAAAAAATATGAATGAGATAGTAATAAAAGAATTAGCAAATGAATTAAATATTAAAACTAACCAAATTGAAGCAGTTTTAAATCTATTAAGTGAAGGAGCAACCATACCATTTATCGCTCGTTATCGTAAAGAAGCAACTGGAGCATTAGATGAAAATGAAATTGCTAAAATTGAAGAAAAATATCGTTATTATAATAATTTAATGGAAAGAAAAGAACAAGTTATTAGATTAATAGATGAAAAAGGCATGCTTACTGATGAAATAAAAGCTAATATTTTAGCATGTACTAAACTAGTAGATGTAGAAGATATTTATCTTCCATATAAAGAAAAGAAAAAGACTAAGGGCTCTGAAGCAATTAAAATGGGATTAGAACCACTTGCTAAACTAATTATGTCATTTCCAACTAAAGGTGATATGCATAGTATCTGTTCAGTTGTAGATGTAGATGAAAAAACAGCTTTAGATAATGCATGTTATATTATAAGTGAATGGATTAGTGATAATGCTTATACTCGCAAATTTGTAAGAAACTATATTTATAATAATGGTTCTATTGTATCTAAAATAAAAAAGAACGCTGTTGATGAAAAAAAGACTTATGAAATGTATTATGATTTTACTGAAAAAATAAAATATGCTAAAAGTTATAGAGTTCTTGCTTTAAATCGTGCTGAAAAAGAAGGAATTCTATCAGTTAAATTAGATTATGATACTGATTATATCTTCAATTATCTAAAAGGTAAAATTATTAAAAATAAAGAATCATTTGTATGTAGTTATGTTGAAGATGCCATTAAAGATGCCTTAAAAAGATTAATATATCCATCAGTTGAAAGAGATGTTAGAGCAGAACTTACTGAAAAATCTGAAGATTCAGCTATTGAGGTCTTCAAATCAAATTTAGAGAACTTACTTATGACAAGACCAATAACTGGTTATAGAGTTCTTGGCTTTGATCCAGCATTTAGAACTGGTTGCAAACTTGCATGCTTAGATGAAAAGGGAAATGTTTTGCATAAAGATGTTATATATCCTCATGAACCTAAAAATGATAAAGTAGGTTCTAGTAAAAAACTTTTAGAACTAATTGATAAATATAAAATAAATTTAATTGCAATTGGAAATGGTACTGCGTCAAGGGAAAGTGAAGAATTTGTTGCTCAAACTATTAAGAATTTAGACGGTGTATATTACATTATTGTTAGTGAAGCAGGAGCATCTGTTTATTCAGCAAGTAAAGAAGCTCAAAGAGAATTTCCTGATTATGAAGTACAAGAAAGAAGTGCAGTATCAATTGGAAGAAGAGTAATTGATCCATTATCAGAACTTGTTAAAATAGATCCTAAATCAATTGGAGTAGGAGAATATCAACATGATGTAAACTCAAAGAAACTTACAGAATCACTTGACTATACTGTAAGTAAAGTAGTTAACAATGTAGGTGTCAATATTAACACTGCATCTGCATTTATTTTAAAATATGTATCTGGTCTATCAAAATCAGTCATAGATAAAATTATTAAATATAAAGAAAAAGCTGATTTTAAGAGCCGAGATGAAATTAAAAAATTAGCTAGCAGTAAGGTATATGAACAAGCCATTGGATTTCTTCGAATTAATAATGGAACTAATGAATTAGATAATACTGGTATTCATCCAGAAAGTTATGAGTTAACCTATAAAATACTTGATACTTTAAATTTAAATATTAAAGATATTCAAAAGAAAGAATTTAAAGATAAATTAGAAAATGTTGAAATAGAATCACTTATGAACAAAGTAGGTGGAGATGAATACACTATTAAAGATATTATTAAAGAATTAAAAAATCCTGGCCTTGACCCAAGAACTGAAGCTCCAGCTCCAATTCTTAGAAGTGACGTTTTAACAATTGATGATTTAAAAGTAGGAATGTCCCTTAAAGGAACAGTTCGTAATGTAGCAACCTTTGGCGCCTTTGTAGATATTGGACTACATGATGATGGACTTTTACATATATCTAAAATGAGTAAAGATTTTGTTAAAGATCCGAAAGAAATTGTAAATGTTGGAGATATTATTACTGTATATATTGATGAAGTTAATAAAGAAAAAGAAAAGGTTTCTTTAAGTTTAATTCCAGTTTTAAAATAAATTTTAAAAAAATACTTGAAAAATTGATAAGATATG
This sequence comes from uncultured Erysipelotrichaceae bacterium, assembly GCA_902783555.1. Classification (GTDB taxonomy): domain Bacteria; phylum Bacillota_I; class Bacilli_A; order RF39; family UBA660; genus CAG-533. Next base: position 4,414 of record CACZRB010000027.1, on the reverse strand, counting down.
TTATAATTTATCTTGTCAATGAGATGCAGGTGTAGTTTAGTGGTAGAACTTCAGCCTTCCAAGCTGACTATGTGAGTTCGATTCTCATCACCTGCTCCAAATTATAATTTAAGGGAAAGATTTATACATGATTTTTGTTATGGATAAGTCTTTCCCTATTTATTTTCATATAATTAAAGGAGGAATGATATATGAAAACAAATTTAGCAAATTTAATGAGCATCGTAGACGATGAAGAAAAAAAGTATACTGACTACATCTATGATTTAAAAAAACTTGCCTTTACCACATCTATTGAAGAATTAGATGGAAAAATCCATGTCACTGAAGACACTAAATCTGATTTTGATGAATACTTTGAAGAATGTAAGAATTCTCAAAAGAAAATCACTAAGATTAAAGCAATAATTTATGAGAAAAATAACACTCTTAAATTATCAGATGGACGTACTATTCAAGAAGCTATTGTTGATAATACCAACCTTAGAAAATTAAAGTCTCTTTATAGTTCACTTCTATCACTTAGAAGTACTAAAGAAAGAGTAACTGAAGTTCATAATTCATATTTTGACTGTAAAACATTAAATTTTGATGCTAAAGCATTAAAAAATGAACTAAAAGAAATTGAACAAAAAATTCAAACTACTGACTTTGAAATATCTAAACTAAACTCAATTGAATTTGATATTGAGTTATAAATATGATGGTGCTTGTAAAATCTAACAAGTTAAATGAGGCGGAAGCCTTCCAGCCATTATCTTTCCCATTAGTTTTAATACAAAAAAGAGTAAATGATATTGGTTTGATACAATTTACAAATTACAATTTATATTTTTATTTTAATTTATAGTTTATAAAAAATGAAATGTGTTAATATAATTAATCTGTATTAGACTATTGAGAAAGATAAAAAGGAGATTGCCTAGGCATTCTCCTTTTTTAATACTTTTAATGTTATAAGTAATAATAGTAAAACAAATATGATAATAAAAATATAATAATAATGTTTTAAAATTTTTATATAGCTTATTTTTAATACTTCTTCTAATCTTATTTCTTCTTTAGATACTAATTTATCATCATAATAATAAGATACTTCACCAATTATTTCATTTTCTCTATTATTAAAGTTTAATTCTTCTAATCCTTCATATTTATAACTAACTAAATTTCTATCATAATCATTAGGTAAATATTTAACTATATCATTATGTACTTTTATTTTATAACTATCAATATTACTATAGTTTACTGGAATTTCTTTAATAAAAGTACCTTTCTTAAATAATACCTGATTATTAAAATTCTTATTCATAAAATTAATTAATTTTAAATCATCAATTATATGGTATGGTACTTGATCTTCAAATGGAGCATTTAACAATATCATTATAATTTCATGACCATTTGCATTTGATAAAGTAGCAATCGAATAACCAGCTTTTTTAGTATATCCTGTTTTGCTTCCTAAAATAGGGGATAAATCACTATTTAGTTTCTTATTATAGATATATAAAGTAGATCTAACTTTTAAATTATTACTTAAAGTATAATCTTTGGTTGTAAATACTTCTCTAAAAACATCATTATCTAAAGCATATGACAGAAGTTTTCCTAAATCACTAGCAGTACTATAATGATTATCTATATCTAATCCTGTGACATTTACAAAATGAGTATTATTTAACTGTATTTTATTAGCAAGTTCATTCATTTTATTTACAAAATTATCTATTGTTCCACTACTTAAAATAGCAAGTGAATTAGTCGCATCCGCACCACTTGGTACAATAGATGCATAAAGTAAATCTTTATAAGTTAATTTATCTCCAACTTTCAATCCCGCAATACTAGCAATTGGACTAACAGTATTTAAAATATCCCTTGTAATAATTACTTCTTCATTTAAATTATTAATATTTTCTATAGCGGTAATTGTTGTAGCAATTTTAGTTAATGAAGCAATATATGTTTTTTCATTACTATTCTTTTCAAATAATACTTTATCATCAGTTTTATCATAAATAAAAGCATATTTAGAGTTTATTTCAGGAAGGGTAAGTGCGAAAACATTTAATGGAATAATAATTAAAAATAATAATAAATTTTTCAATATACCACTTCCTATTCTTAAAGATTATATCATAAAATTATTTAATATACTGTAAAACCTCTTCGGCATCATCTAAATGATATTTAGTTTTACCAATTATTTGATAATTTTCATGCCCCTTACCAAGTATTAATAGTATATCATTTTTACTTATCATCTTTATACCATTTTTTATAGCATCTTTTCTATCTAAAATAACTTCATAATTATCACTTTTAACTCCACTTAATATATCCTTCATTATTTTGTTAGGATCTTCTGTTCTTGGATTATCATTAGTAAATATAACATAATCACTAAGTTTAGTTGCAATATCTCCCATGATTGGTCTTTTTTTACTATCACGATCTCCACCACATCCAATTATAGTGATTATTCTTCCTTTTTTTATTTGGCTATAAGCAGTTATAACCTTTAAAACTGCATCAGGAGTATGAGCATAATCAATTACAGCATACCCATTATTAACATTATATACTTCACATCTACCTTTAGGTGCTTTTATATTTGAGGTATTATCAATAATATCTTCTATTTTAAAACCTAAATTATGTACTAATGCTACCATAGTCAAATAATTATAGACATTAAATATATTAGTAAGAGGAATTATAACCTTATATCTATTATCTTTATAAGAAAAATTAAGAATAGTTTTATTAGGTTTTATATCATAATGTAATATATTATAATCCCCATTTACACCAAAGGTTAAGAACTCATGTTTTTCTTTTCTAAAGTTAATATAATTATCATCATCACAGTTGGCAATAACTATCGCATCATCTTTTAAATGATTTAAAATTAATAATTTAGCCTTCAAATAATCTTTCATGGTTTTATGAAAATCTAAATGATCTTCAGTAAGATTAGTAAAAGCTATTTCATCAAAATTAATACCAAATAATCTATCTAATACTAATGAATGAGAACTAACTTCCATAATAACTACTTCACAATTTTTCTCTTTTACCATATAAAGAAGTTTATAAATAGTAAGTAAATCTGGAGTAGTATTATTAAGTGGAAGATATTCATCTTTATAATAAAAACCAATAGTTCCCATATATGCCACATTTACTCCTAAATTATTTAACATTTGATAAGTTAAATATGCACTTGTAGTTTTTCCATTAGTACCTGTAATACCAATTAATTTCATTTTATTTATATCTTTACTATATTCATCTACTAACACTTTCTTTAAATATTCAAAAGTATTTTCTACTTTCATTAATGGTACATTCACATCTATATCTTTCTCACTAATAATTTTAGATGCTCCATTTTCAATAGCGCTCTTAATAAAATCATGCCCATCAACTGTCAAACCTTTTAAAGCAATAAAAGTTTGTCCCTTTTTAACCAACCTAGAGTCAGTTTCATATTTAAACATCATAACACCTTCTATCTTATCTTTAATTTTATCATATTAAAATATATTGTAAAATATTTGTCTAAATTAGCGTATAGTAAATGCAAATTAACAAGTAATTAGATATACTTAAAGTGGTGATATATAATGATAGATAATTTATTTAATAATATTAGTGAATGGTCATACCAAAGATATGCTAGGTTTTATAATGAAGTAAAAGCATCAGATCCTAAGTTTGATGAAAAAATAAATAAAATATATAATTTAATAGAAAATGAAAAGTGTGACGACATTCATTTTATCGCTAAAGAATCTGGGTGTACATATGAAGAATGTATAATGAAAATAAAGTATTTGAAAAATAAAAGGAAACTAGGAGACTTATATATTGACCATATTAATGGAATTGTAAAAGAATGCAGCGCTGAAGATCAAAAATTATTACAGAAATATGCAGCATTTGTTTATACTCATCATTATCAAATAAAAGAAATGGCTGTTAAATTACCAGAAGCAACAGCATTTAATATTAATAAATTAGAAGATAAAGTATTTAAAGATATTGAATATTTAGATTCAAAAGGTTTAATAAATGGAATATCTTTAAATAAAGTAGATAAAAAAATAATATATTATACAATTGAAAAGCATAAAAATGAAAAAGACTGCATTACGATTAATTGTCCTAACTGTGGTGCCATTAATGATGTTGAACGTGGTAATAAAACTAGATGTGCTTATTGTAAGACTATAATTGAAGGCAAAAATAATTAATTATTAGGTATATAACCTAAAAAAGTACATAAAATATATAAGAAATTTAAAATTTTAAAAAATTTTACTTGATTTAATGAATTTAATATCATATAATTATTTATGTACTGAAAGAAATGCCTCTTTAGCTCAGTTGGTAGAGCGCACGG
>CACZRB010000026.1 GCA_902783555.1 uncultured Erysipelotrichaceae bacterium | reverse complement strand
ATTAAATACAGAAGATCGTAATATTATAACTGTTGAAGACCCAATAGAAATGAATATCGAAGGTATTAACCAAGTACAAGTTAACTCAGAAATTGGTCTTACTTTTGCAAGTACATTAAGAAGTATCTTACGTCAGGACCCTGATATTATAATGATCGGAGAAATTCGTGATGATGAAACAGCTCGTATTGCAGTAAGAGCCGCTATTACAGGTCACTTAGTATTATCAACAATCCACACCAACGACTCATTAAATACAATTGAACGTTTAACCGATATGGATGTAGAAAGGTACTTATTAGGTGCAGCTTTAGAAGGAATTATCTCTCAGAAACTTGCTAGAAGATTATGTAAAAAATGTCGTAAAGCAAGACCTACTACTGATTATGAAAAGAAAGTATTTAAAAAAGCTTTAAATTTAGATATTACTGAAATATATAGTCCTGTGGGTTGTGATGATTGTCACAGCGGTTATAAAGGACGTATTGGTATTCATGAAGTTCTTTTAATAACTCAAGAAATTAGAGATGCTATTATTAGAAATATGGAAAAGTCTGAATTAAGAAAGCTAGTTTATAGTAGTGGTACTATTACCCTACTTCAAGATGGATTATCAAAAGTAGTAAGTGGTGAAACAACATTTGAAGAAATACTTAAATTAATAGACCTTGATGATGATTTAGGTACAGATAGTAATATTGGACTTCAGAATTCTTTAGAAGATACTAAAAATGCTGATAAAACGCAAGTGGCTAATTCAATTAGAAATGTAAGTAATGTGCAAAATGTAAGTACTCAAGTAAATAATAATGTTGAAACATTATAAAAAGATGATGCGATGAAGTAAACCCCATTTAGGGAACTTCACGAAATCATCTTTTTATTTATCTAGGATTGCTTACAATTTTTGATTATTTGTAAATTTATATTTTTATTTTAATTTTTTAATTCTTTCTTCATAATCATCACTACAGCACACATATGAACCAGAAACTACTATATCAGCATTATCTAATAGAGCTATAGTTTCATTATTTACCCCACCATCAACCTCAATAACAAAATTTCCTTTTAATTTTGAGAGTTCATTTATTTTATTAACTACAGAAGGAATAAATTTTTGTCCTCCTTTTCCTGGATAAACACTCATAACAAGTACAGTATCTATCTTATCTAAATAAGGTATAATTTCTTTAATATCGGTATCTGGATTTATAGCAAGACCACACTTGATACCATTATCATGTAAATAATTAATTAACTTTTCTGGACTCTCTACTGCTTCAATATGAAAGGTAATATTATATGGTTTTAATTTAATATAATCCTCAATATAGCTAAAAGGATTATTACACATTAAATGAACATCTAATGGTAAATGATTATCTTTAACAAATAATTCAATATCATCAAAATCATAATTTTTATTTTCCACAAATATTCCATCCATAATATCTACATGTAAAAAATCACTACTAGTTTGATTAATAATATCTATCGTTTCTTTTTCACTATATTTACTTTTTATAAATGATACGGCTACTAACATTTTCCATCACCAACTTTATATAATTATCGTATCTTGACTTTAATATTTCACCATTTTGAACTTTCTCTTTAACATTACATCCTTGTTCATTTTGATGATAACAATCTTTATATTTACAATCATATCCAAATTCAATAAATGCATCTCTTATATTTTCCTTAGTTAAATTAGTCAAATCTAAAGAACTAAATCCAGGAGTATCTGCAATTAAGGCTTTCTTATATTTAAAAAACTCTGTATGTCTAGTAGTATGAACACCTCTACCTAATGCTTTGCTTATTTCATTAGTTTCTAATTTGAAATCAGGATTTAATCTATTTAATAAACTACTTTTCCCAGCTCCAGTTTGGCCAGTTAAAACTAAAGTCATATTTTCAGTTATTTTATCTAATTTTTCTAATTCATCATTATAAACTGCTACAATACCTATTGAATTATAATAATCATAAATTTTTTGAACATCTTTTAATTCTTCATTATTTAATAAATCTTTCTTAGTAAAACAAATAATAGGTTTAATATTGTTATTAATTACTAAACATAATATCTTATCTAAAAGTAACAAGCTTAAATTAGGCTCTTTTAAACTAGTAACAATAATACATCCATCAATATTACTAATTGCAGGTCTGTTTAAATAATTTTTCCTAGGCAATATTTCTAAAATATAATTATTAACTTCATCAATAATTACTTTATCACCAACTAAAGGGGTAAGTTTTTCGTGATAAAACTTACCCCTTGGTTTACAATTATAAATTTTATCCCCTGCTTCTACACTCATTAAATTACTTATTATTCTAACTATTCTGCCTTCCATAATTATCCTTCTGAAATTTCTGTTTCTTCTTCTTCAGCAATATATATTTTTAATTCCATACCTCTAATAATATCTGTTCCAACAGATTTACTTTGTTTAATAATAGCTCCTGGTTCATATTCATTTGTTTGTTCATATACAGTTGTAAGTCTTAATCCATATTTTTCACAGAATGCTTCAATATCAGTTAAAGAATAATCACCAGTGGTAAAATCAGGATAAGTTTCAGAAATATCAGGAACATAAATAGTTATAGTATCACCTGCTTTAACTTTTTCTCCAGCAGCAGGTTCTGTTTTAATAATTTGTCCAACTTCTACTTTACTTGTATCTTCTACTTCAACATATTCAATAACTACAAATAAATTATTAACCTTCTCTAAAATAGTTCTAACTTCAATATAATTTTGACCTGTATAATCATCTAATGTAATTGTACTTTCACCTGCTGATTCATAAATCAAAATAGTTGAACCAGTTTTAACTGTACGTCCAGCTGAAGGATCGGTTTTAACAACATCTCCCTCTTTAATTGTATCAGATGGTGTAGTACGTTTATCAGCAGATATTTTTAACCCTTTTTCATTTAATATTTCAATAGCTTCACTAAGAGTTTTACCAGAAACATCAGGCACTATGACATCTTTAGTTGTAGTTAGTTTTGGAAGTAATAATACTATACATGTAGTAATTACAGCAAGACCTGCAAATACAGCTCCTAAAATTAGTAATATCTTGTTTTCTTTTTTCTTCTCTATCGATTCATTTGTTATTTGTTTAACTTCAATAGTATCAGTATCTTCTTTTGCTATAAACTCCATCGTCTTTTCAATCTGCTTTTCTCTTTTTGCCATAGCCGTTTCATCAAATTCTGGATACTTATATACATATTTTTCTTCATTTGCTCTAGATTCATCTAATACTGTCATCAAATCATCATGCATTGCTCTAGCATCTGGATATCTATTTTTAGGATTTTTAGCAACTGATTTTAAGATAACGTTTTCTACCGCTTGTGGGATATCAGGAAGTTCTTTTCTAATACTTGGAAATGGTTCTTTTAAATGTTTAAGAGCTATTTCTACAGCATTATCACCCTTAAATGGTAAAGTACCGGTTAATAGTTCATACATTAATATTCCCATAGAATAAATATCACTTTGAATAGTTGAACCCTTACCACTTGCTTGTTCTGGTGGTAAATAATGAACACTACCCATAACACTATTTGTTTGAGTAAGTTGGGTACTATTTAATGCCATAGCAATACCAAAATCAGTAATTTTAATAATACCATTATCAAGCATCATTATATTTTGTGGTTTAATATCACGATGTATAATATAAGAATCATGAGCACAAGCCATACCATCTGTAAGTTGTAACATAATATCTACAACTTCATTTAAAGTAAGACGGCCACGTTTCTTTAGTATTTGCTTTAAATGTTTACCTTCAATATATTCCATAACGATATAATAAATACCATTATCTTCTCCTACATCATATACTTCAACAATATTTGGATGTGTTAAACTACTAGCAGATAAAGCTTCTCTCTGAAAACGACGCACAAATTTTTCATCTGTTGCCAAATCTCCTCTTAATACTTTAACTGCTACATGTCTTTCTAAAATAGTATCATAAGCTAAATAAACATTAGCCATACCACCTTCGCCTATTGTTTTAATTATTTGATATCTATCATTAATAAGTTCACCTTTAGTTATCACATTTCACCACTATCCTTTACTAAATAAGCAATTGATATATTGTCAGTTCCCCCTCTAGCGTTACACTTTTTAATTAATTTAATTAACTTCTCTTCTGATGTGATATCATCTTCTATTAATACATTTTCGATTTGATCTTTAGTTAGCATATTAGTAAGTCCATCTGAACATAACATAATAGCATCAATATTAGGATCAACATCAAAAATATCAACATCTTGTTTTTCACTTACTCCTAGTGCCTTCATTAAAACATTCTTCTTAGGATGATTAATTGCTTCTTCGGCAGTTATTTCTCCAGTTTCAACTAAGAAGTTAACTAGTGTATGTTCCTTCGTAATTTTATGTAATTTTTTATCTTTTAATACATAACCAGAAGAATCTCCAACATTAACAAACATAAGAAATTCTTGCGTTAAAAGAGCCATTACTACAGTTGTTCCAAGACCTTGTGAATCAGGATTCTCTTCACCATATTTTAATATATTATTATTTACTTCATCTATATTTTCTTTAAGCCAATTAACAGCATCTAATTTAGTACCTATTGTAGGTATTTCACTAAATCTTTTACCTATTTGAGTAACAACCATAGAAGAAGCTACTTCTCCTGCTCGATGTCCTCCCATTCCATCAGCAACAATCATTAAATGTTCATTAGAAGCATTTTTAACAATAGTTACTGAATCTTCATTATGACTCCTGACTCTCCCTGTATCAGTTAAATAGAATGATTTCATTTTAATTCACCCTCTTTAGCTCTTAATTGACCACATGCAGCATCAATGTTAGATCCAAATTCTTTTCTTATAGTAACATTTATTCCTTTTTTCTTTAAATAATCATAGAATAATCTTATTTGATTTTTACTAGATTTAAGAAACTCTATATGACTTGTTTCATTATAAGGAATCAAATTTACATAAGCATTCATTCCTTTTAGTAAATTTGCAAGTTTATCAGCACACTCTAAACTATCATTTACTTCTTTAAGCATAACATATTCTATAGTGATTCGTCTATTAGTTTTTTGAATATATTCTTTTAAACAAGCCATTAATTCTGCTAATGGATACGCCTTATTTATTGGCATTAAGCTACTTCTAAGCTCATCATTTGGAGCATGTAAACTAATTGCCAAGTTAACTTGTAAAGGTAAATTCATAAATTCTTTAATTTTAGGTACTAATCCGCATGTACTAACTGTAATATGCCTAGCACCTATTGCAAGTCCAAAAGGATTATTTATAATCTTAATAAATTTAATAATATTATCATAGTTATCAAATGGTTCACCAATTCCCATAACAACTACACTATCTATGCGCTGTTTTAAATCTTCTTCAATTAACATAATTTGTTCTACTATTTCAAAAGATTCTAAATTACGAATTTTTTTAAGTCTACCACTTTCACAGAACTTACATCCCATATTGCATCCTACTTCACTTGATACACAAACACTAAGCCCATAATCATGCTTCATAAGAACTGCTTCAATATAATTACCATCTGGTAGAGAAAATAAATACTTATTCGTCAAATTGCTTTCTTGTTTTGTTTTAATAACTAAATAATCAAAACTAATATTATTTTTTAATTTATTAATTAGTTCTTTACTTAAATTAGTCATTTCATCAAAACTTTTAACTTTATGAATATAAAGCCATTGCCATATTTGTTTAGTTCTAAAACTTTTCTCACCTAAAGATATTAAATAATCATTTAATTCTTCATATGTATAATCAAAAATATTTCTCATACGCATCACTAATATAATTATACCTTAAAATAAAGAAAAAAACGATTATTTTAACCGTTTTTCTATAATTAAGTAATAATTAATAATATTATTTTTCTTTAACTACTTTATTTGTTTTACTATTTATTCTTTCTAAATCTAAATATTCTTCATTATTAGTAGGTAAATTTTTCTCTTTTAAATGATTATTTATTAAACTAGTTAAATAACCATAAAGAATAGCAAACAATGGAACACCAACAAGCATACCAACTACTCCAAATAAACTACCAAAGACTAGAATTGATGCAAGTACCCAAAATGATTTTAAGCCAACTCTAGATCCAGATAATTTAGGACCAATAATATTACCATCTATTTGTTGTAATACAATAATAAATAAGCCAAATATTAAAGCTTTAGTAGGATTATCCATAAGAATTAATAATATACTAGGAATAGCTCCAATCCAAGGTCCAAAATAAGGAATAATATTAGTAACTCCAATTAATACACCAATTAATAAAGAATAAGGATATCCAAATATAGCTAAGAATAAGAAAGTTACTATTCCAACTATTAAAGCATCTAATAGTTTACCAACTATAAAATTACCAAATATTCCATTAGTATGTCTTGCATTATCCATAATATGATTAGCTACTTTAACTGGGAATATGCAATAAATAATTTTCTTTAATCCTCCAATAAAATTATCTTTATCAGATAAGAAATAAACGGCTATTACAAAACCAAGTAATAAATCAAAAATAGTTTTTAAAGCACCAATTACTCCAGTAGATAATGTAACTAACCATCAATCTACTTTAGGTAAAACAGTATTATTAACTGCAGTATTTAAATATTCATTAATAGTTTCATAATTATTTAAGACTACTGCTTGAAGTTCACTATCTCCAAGTCTTAATAATAAATAATTTTTTATTTCTTCTATATATCTAGGTAAATTAACAGCTAATTTTTCAATACTTTTTAATAATTCTGGAATGATAAAACTAAAAAGTAATATTAAGATACCTGTAAATAAAACACATGTAATTAAAATACTTAAATTAGTAATTTTCTTTTTATTATTATCTTTTACCCATCTAGACACTACTTTAGCCTTAAAAAATTCTACAATTGGATTTAATAAATAAGCAAATACAAATCCAATAATAAATGGCGTTAAAAGTACTACTAACCCTTTTATAACTTTCCATAAAATTCCAATATTAAATAATACAAATCCAGTAATTATACTAGCAACAATTACTAAAAAAGCAGTTAATCCAATTTGAAAATATTTATTATCTTTTAAATTTTTAAACATATTATACTTCCTTTCCTAATCTTGTCAGTACTGAATCATTTTTAGTTTTCTCATAAAATTCAGTACTAAAAAGCGCTTCTATTAAATCTTTACCTTTTTTTAATTTATACTTCTTATTATAAAAACCACTCTTTTTATTGTCTATTATTTCTTTGTGATGCTTCATAAAATAATTAATAGCCACTATAAGACTTGAAATGCTGGTTATAATAGCAATAATTATCATTATTATTTTAGATTTTTTACTAATAAATTTAAAGATATTTATTAAGCACATTCCAATAGTTGTGCTATTATCAAATAAATTTATGAAATCATCAGCAAATACGGTTATAAATCCAAAGACTGTACCTATTCCTAAAATCCACGTTTTAGCCTTTCCAATCATTGTACTTTCAATAGTAGAACCTTTTGTCCCACTAAGTACATTAATAAGTGTGATAATTACTTCTAATAGTAATGGAAGCCACATAACATAATAAGATCTTGCAAGAATAATTAAAGTTGCTATTGCTAATAATTTATCAGCTAGAGTATCTAATAATGCTCCAAATAAAGTACTAACCTTTAACCTTCTTGCCATAATACCATCAATTGAATCAGTTAAAAGTAATACTATAATATATGCAACTAACTTTTCAGCAGTAAAATTTAGACTTACAAAAGGCATTAAAAATGTACCTATAACTCTCGTCATAGTAATAGCATTTACTAAAATTATTGCACCTGTCTTTTTCATATAAACCACTATTAATATTTTATCATTTAAGATGATTGGATGCAATAAGTTTATTTATACCAATTATCCCCTAATTCAACTACTACTAAATTTAAATTTTTATTTTTTAACTTAATATCAACTATTTCATTTAAAGCTTTTACAATAGTAATGAAAATATTTTCTTCACCATATTTTTCATTATCTTCATTTATCTTTAAATTATCTATAGCGTTATTTATCTCCTCTTCTAAAACTTTTTTATTTGGTAAATAAAGCTTATATTTACTCATAAATAATCCCTTATTATCTTTTAAAATTGAATATTTAACTACTGACTTTTTAGTTTCAGTGCCAAGCAAAATACCAATGGTAGGATTATCATCATCTTCCTTTTTTAATTCATCAAACATTCTAATATACATATCCATTTGTCCTAAATCTTGATGATTTATTTCTCCTGTTTTAATATCAATAATTACAAAACACTTTAATATATAATTATAAAATACTAGATCTATATAATAATTATCATATTCTGTTTCAATTCTAAATTGTCTTCCCACAAAAGCAAATCCTTTTCCCATTTCCATCATAAATTCTTCTAAATGATTGATAATTGCAGATTTAATATCAGATTCGCTTAAATCTTCATTATGATTAAATCCTAAAAATTCAGCAATATAAGGATTTTTAATGTAATCTAAAACATTATCTTGAACTATATTTTGGTTTTTATTAACCTTTTTAGACTGAACAAGTAAATTTCGATGATAATAGTCAGTTGTAATATTTCTTCTAAGTTCTCTAAAATTCCAATTAGCATTTCTAGCTTCATTTTCATACCAAGTACGTGCTTCTTCATCATCAATATTCAAAAGAAGTGTATAATGAGACCATGAAAGTAATCTTGAAGATTTTCCAGACAGTGTCTGGAAAATGTTTGGAAAAAATTTATAAAACTTGTAACAGTTATATAAATTTGTTTTATTAAACCCTTTGCCATACTCTTCTGTTAATTTTTGAGATAAATTATCAATTATTTCCTTACCATAATTTTCTTTCCTACTTTTCTTTAATTCTTCCGTAGCAATTCTTTTTCCTAAATACCAATTACGATACACTAAAAATATATTAGCCGCTTGATAAGCACATTTCAAAGATGAATCTATTATATTCTTAGCATCTTCTAAAATATTATCACTCTCCTTATAATTTAGTATTTTATTATAATTTTCTAACATATTAGTTCCTCCTTTTTAAAATTATAATAGTGAAGTTATTTCACCCTTCACTATTTTTATTACCGAAAAACTATCAATTTCCTTTTTTATTTTGGAAATTTTACATTTATTTTACTTTTTTCCATAGAAAAAAGCAGTTACCTGCTTAATTCAATTTAGTACCACAATTAGTGCAAAAATTACCATTTGCTGGTGTTCCACAATTTGGACAGAACTTCTTAGCACCTTCTTCACCACTTAAATCTACTGAAGCGCCATTAGTATTTCCCGTATTATTCATCATAGTACCAAAGGCATTACCAGAAGCCATATTCATCATACCAATACCCATCATACCTGTTGCAGCTCCATTAGCATTATTAGCTGCATCTTGTACAGCATTTGCATAAGCTCCAGCAAGAGTTCCTTGTTGCATGTGAGCATTACTTGAAAGTTCATAGTTATCAATCTTCTTATTAGATTCATCATCTAATGTTACAGATTCAATTATAAATCCTTCAATTTGCATTCCTCTATCACGAATTTTTTGATCAAATACTTTTTCATCCATAACTTCTTTAATCTCATCAGTTTGACTAGGAAGTTCTAAAACTGGAACTTTATGTTCACTATTACCAAGTTCATTTAATACATTTTGGAACGTACTTTGAACTTCACTTCTCATTTGTTCACAAATAGCATCCTTTTTATAAACTTCAGCAGTGCCTGCAATTTCTCTCATAAATACTGCTGGATCTGTTATTTTAAAAGTATACTTACCAAAACACTTAACTTGAACTCTAAGTGGAGTTAAAGTATTAGTCATTTGATTTGGAATTGGATGTGACCAATCTTGAAATGGTACTGGTGCTGGAGTTCCAAATTTATTATCAAGTATTTCTTTAGAATTTATAAAGAATACTGCTTGATCTTTATTAACTGCACCATTATAAGTAAAACGAGTCCACATTTCTTTAAATACATCGCCAAAATCACCTGCAAAAAATGATGGACTGACACTTTCATCAAAAGTATAAATACCTTCTTCTGCTGTAGCATCTAGTATTTCTCCATTTTGAAAGATAACTGCTACTTGTCCAGGTTGAACCTCAATTGCACTTCCTTTACTAATTACTCCATTTGGTGTACTTTTTCTAACCATTAGAGTATCATTATCAAGTGATTCACATCTAATAAACTCTTTCCATTGATCATGTAAAGTACTACTTGCAGCACTTACTGCTGCCCTAATTAATCCCATATTTTTACCTCTTTCCTTTTATATCTTAACCCTCTACAATTATAGAAGTTAAAATCCAATCATAGTTTTCAGTGTTAAATATACTTCCACAATAAGCACATTTACCACTATTATTAACATCAATATTAGCTCCACATCCTGGACATTTTTTATCAATTCCATAATTCGAAGCATTACGTTTTTTTGTTAGTTCTAAATGATTAGTTTTCTCAATTCTATGATCATTAAAACCACTTATAAACTTACCTGTTGTTTTATCTATTAAATAATCCATATATCTTGATGTAATATCTACTTTTATTATAACACATTCATCATTTATTTCGATATCTTTAATATATGTATTTTTAACATTTAATTCATCATACATTTGCCTTACATTACGACTATTTAAATCTTTCAAAATATCTTCATACTTTAAATATACATCTTCACTTAAAAAGTGTTTAACTCTTTCTAAATTATCCATCATAATACTAGAATGTAACATTACAAATATATTATTAACTTTAGTTATAAACATTCCTTCATTAAAAGTAGGATCAATTTTTAATAATTCATTCATTGATTATTCCTTTCCTTAATTCTTCTTTTTTACTTAAAATATACTCATTTCTATTATCAATAAGTTTTCCACAATAACTACACATGTTTTTATTATCATCAAGTGGAGCCATACAATAAGGACATTTATCTAATAGATGTTTTTTTATTAAAAAAGTTAATAATAATTCATCTTCTTTCTTCTTATCATTAAATCCTCTTATAACATTATTATTTTCATCTACAATATAATCATATAATGATATTTTTAAATATACATCAGCATATTTATCATTACCTTCATTATATAATTTAGTAATTTTAATATCTAATAATTCTATATTATCAATAATATTTTTTTGTTTATTAAAATCTAAAACTGCTACTTCTTTTTTATATTCATTGTATAAATCTTCACTTAATAGAAAACGTAATTTATCATCATTTTTATTTATCCAATACTGCTCTATATCTTTAAATAATTTAAATGTTTCAACTTTAAATTCATCTATATTAATATTTAATTTATTAAGTTCTTCTATTGGTATATCTTTAAGATTATCTATAGCATCATTTTCTTCTTTATTTTTGGATTTTAATGGATTATATATAAGAAGTATTACGATTAAGAATAATACTATTAAAAAGCCAAATCTATGTTGCAATACTACCTCACTTACAAAACTACGAAATGGTTTAATAATTATTAAACATATAACAAAAATCCAAAATATAGTAGTTATTATTATTCCAATTATTCTACTTTTTTTCATTATTTATTCCTTTGGCCAATACAAGTCTTTTTACTCATTACGAAGTCTTTAGCATCTACTACAATTACACTGCCACAATATTCACATTTACCAGATGCTACAGCATTTATTTTAGAGCCACAATTTGGACAATATACTTCTTTATTATCTTTTTGACTTGTTTTAACAAAAGTAATCATATATTCAACATCTATTTTACGACTAGATGAACCTCTTAATACTTTATTATCACTATCTACTACATAATCATACATTTCAACTCTTAAATATGTAGTAACATTTAATAAACCATTTTCCTCTTTAATATTTACAATTTTACAATCAATATTTTCAAAATCTTTCATGATGTTTTTTTGATTTTTAATTTTTAGAGCATCTAGTTGCATCATATATGTATTATATAATTCATCAGTTAAATTCTTTTGCAATCCATCATAATTAAAATCTGACCAATCATTTTGAATAGCAACATATTTTTCATATACCATCTTTTTAAATTCTTCTTTATTAATTCCAAATGAGCTAATTATATCATCAGCAAGTTCATTATAAGAATTTCCAGATATAATATTACTAGATCTATTATTATTTCTAGCTGCTATTATAATTATTATCATAATTATAATGAAAGTAAGAAAAACTCCCATTGGACTAATACTACCACCACTACCACTATAACTAGAACTACTATGATCAGACCAAGAAGAGCCCGAATCCCAAGATGATCCAGAATCCCAAGAAGAACCTGAATCCCAAGAACCACCATCATATGATGTATCCCATCCAGAATCAGCTTTTGGTTTTAAATTAAGTGTTCCAAAAGATAAAATACTAATTATTATTAAACAAACTATAAATTTTTTACTCTTCATTTATTACCTCTTTATATTCTAAATTATACGTTAATTCATTTTCTAACACAATAATTTTATAAATTTTACTTTCATTTAAGTAAAGACTAATTGCTACTCCGTCAACATCATAACTATATGTTAATTCATCAGCACTTTTAACTCCAATAACTTTAGGATTATCAACTATTTCAATTATCTTAGATGGAAGTAAATAATTAATGTTAATATCTGTAAACATTTCATTAATAATGATTTCTTCATCTTTTTTTACTTGATATATATTTTCTCCATCATATTTTATTTTAATTAAATTACCTTCATTATCTTCTAAAGTACCAGATAAAATATTATTATTTACTAAACCATTTATTTTATAATTACCTAAATCATATGAAATACTAAGTTCACTATTTATTAAATTCTTCTTCATATCTACATAAGATACCTTTATTTCAGTTTTAACTTCTTCTTCTGGTTCATTATTTTCTAAATTTTTAGGTGGTTTAGCAGCCATTAAAAATATATACAGTACGATAAAAAATATTAACCATAATCCTAATTTAATTAAAGAATTATAAAATGGATGAGCCCATAACATTTTAAAGGTAACTTTATTTTCTTTATCTTCACTTTTATTATTATTCTTTTTCATCTAACTACCTTACCTATCAATTTATCATGATAGCCATTTTTAAAATCTCTAACATTCATTAAATTCTTACCAAGAGGCTTTATTTTATGAATAACTAAACCTGCATCTTTAGTTTTAATAGTAAATGAGTCTTTATCTTCTAAAACTATTGTACCTGGCTTAACATCATTATCTAATGAAGTAATACTAGCAAGAGCTACTTTATATTCAATATCATCTAAAATAAAATTAGCAAGAGGACTAGGAGCAAAAGCTCTTATTTTATTATATATATTAATAGCACTATCATTAAAATCTAAATGTTCATCTTCTCTTTTAATTAAACCAACATAACTGGCATCTTTATCATTTTGCTTTATTCTTTCACAAGTACCATCTATAATACTAGATAAATTTTCAATAATCATTTTAGCACCTAACATTTTTAATTTATTAGATAAAGTTTCTAAATTATCATTATTATCTATATCAATTATTTCTTCTTTAATAATATCCCCAGTATCTAATCCTTCATCCATATACATAAGTGTTATACCAGTTTGCTTTTCACCATTTATAATTGCACTTTGAATAGGTGATGCTCCCCTATATTTAGGAAGTAATGATGCATGAATATTAATACAACCATATTTTGGATAATCAAGTACTTCCTTAGGCACAATCTGTCCATAAGCACATGTAATAATAATATCTGGACTTTTTTCAAGAATACTTTTATAATCCTCTCTTAATTTATTAGGACTATAAACTGGTATATTTTTTTGGAGTGCTAAAGCTTTAACTGGGCATGCTGTTAAAACTTTTTTTCTTCCTACATAAGCATCAGGTGCCGTTACAACTCCAACTACATTTGTATATTTAATAAGTTCTTCTAAAATTGGAACACTAAACTCTGGAGTTCCCATAAAGATAACCTTTAAATTCTTCATACGAATCACCTTCATTATAATTTTATCATACTAAAAGAAAAAAATCTCTAAATTAGAGATTAATTTTTAAATTAACTATTTTTAATATAATATTTATTTTTTGATTGCAAGATAAATTATCTTGAATACCAATAAGAATATTTACTTGGTAGATTTAATACTTTTTTCGCATCCTGTAATTTAGATACAAATGTTGAATAAGAAGTATATGTTTTACCATACCAACCATCTGCTATCATATAATGCAAATGAGGACCAGTTGAACAAGAATCCCATGGAGTTTTTGAGCCTCCACCTACTGTTCCAATAACAGTTTTGCTACTTACTTGATCACCAATAGATACTTTAATATCTAATAAATGCATATAACCAGTAGTTATTTGTTTTCCACCAATTGTATGATAAATATAAACTTGATTTCCACCACATGAAGCCTTTCTAATTATCTTACCTACCATACCATTAGCACTACTATAAACTGGTGTTCCTTGTGTATTACCACCAATATCTGTCCCAGTATGAAGTTTATACTTACCTGAAATTGGATGATAACGATATCCAAAATAACTAGTAATTGTTCCTTTAACTAAGGGTTTTAATAATTTAGTATCACCTTTTACTTTAACACAATCATCTAAATTTTCATTTTCCCCGCAACCTAAATTTTTATAATAATCAATAAGTTCCTGAGTAGATGATATTTCATCTTTAATATCCATAGTCTCTTCCGCTATTTCATCTAATTGATCACCTAAAGAATCAATACTTTGTTCTAGAGAAGTTATATTTTTATTAAGTTCTACTTCTTTTTCTTTAAGTTCTACTTGTAATTCTTCATTTTCTTTAATATTATTTTGCATTTTATTTATTTGTTCTTCAGTATAATCTGCAAGTTGTTTAATAATTGTATATCTATAAATAAATTCTCCATAACTTTCAGATTCAAACAAGTATTCTAAATAAATATTATCTCCTTCATTTTTTTGATAAGAATTCATTAGAGTTCTCATTTTATCTTTAGATAAGAATATTTCTTTATCTAATCTTTCAACTTCTTTTTTAGCTTCTTCTATTTGTTCTTGTCCTTTAGTTATAGCTTCTTTACTAGATGCTATATTATTTTCTGCAGATTTTATTTCATTTTGAGTTCTTTTCTTTTTATATTCATTTGAATCTCTTTTATTCTTTAAAGCCTGTAATTCTGCTCTTAATTCTTTTAATGTTTTAGCATCAGTAGATGCATTTACATTCAAAATATTTAATGATAATAAAGTAATTAATATTACTAATATATATTTTATCTTTCTCATACGGTTAAATGCTTTCTAACTGCAATTCCTGATGCAAACATTCCAACGACTGATCCTAATACTAATATAAATAAAGATGCAGTATAAATAATTCCTTCTGGAGTTGCTAGTGATATTACGCCAATAATATTTGTTACTTCCATGCCAGAAAACTTTTCATATATTAAATCATAACCAAATATAGTTACTAAAATAGGTATTATAGACCCTATTACTCCAATTAAGAATCCTTCTATTAAATATGGAAGTCTAATAACTGTATTACTAGTACCAACTAATCTCATAATATCAATTTCTCTTTTACGACTAAAGATTGTTATTTTAATAGTATTAGTTATTAAAACTATAGTTACTAATACTAATCCTCCAACTAATATAATAGTGCCTATTTTAATAGTATCAAAAATACTAACAAGCTCATTTACCGAACTTTCACCATATTTGACGATATCTATATGATCCATATTCTTTATAGTAGTAACTGTTTCATTAATATCTCTAACATCTTTTATAACAAGTTCAAATGAATCTTGAAAAGGATTCTCATCTTCTCCTAGAGTATTAACTATTTCAGCCCATTTTTCATCATTTTTAAATTCATTTTTAACATCATCTTTAGATCTAAATTTTATACTTTCAACATTATCAATTCCTTCTAAATCAGTTTTTAATTTTTCAACATCTTCTTTGGAAGTATCTTTTTTTACAAATAAAACAACTGTTAATTCTTTTTCAATATTATGAGTAATTTCTTTAATATTGTATGAAAGTATTAATCCAATAGATACTAATGTTAAAGTAATAACTGTACAAATAACAGAAGCTGTAGTTAAACTAAAGTTACGAATTAAACTTTTAAAAGCATTTCCAAAACTACGCCCAAGTATTCTAAATATTTTCATCTACTTTATAACTTCCCTTCAAATAATCTCCATCTACAAGTCCATCTTTAATAACAATAACCCTTTTTTTCATACGATTTACAATATCTTTATCATGTGTAGCCATTACTACTGTTGTTCCAAGTTCATTATTAATTTTATCAATTACATCCATAATTTCCTTACTTGTTTTAGGATCTAAATTTCCAGTAGGTTCATCACATAACAATAATTTAGGACTATTAGCTATAGCTCTTGCGATACAAACCCTTTGTTGTTCACCACCAGATAACTCAGAAGGAAAACTTCTAGTTTTATGTGAAAGCCCTACTTGCTCAAGGGCAGCTAATACTTTTGGTCTTATTTCTTTACCTGATAATCCATAACTTTCTAAGGGATATGCAACATTTTCATATACAGTAAGTTTAGGAAGTAATTTATAATCTTGAAAAACAATACCAATTTTTCTTCTAAGTTTATAAATTCGACTATTTCTTAGTTTTGCAACATTTATTCCACCAACAGCTACATTACCTTTAGTTGGTTTTTCTTCACGATATAATAATTTAATTAAGGTACTCTTACCACTAGCAGTATTACCTATAATAAAGACAAAATCTTTTTTCTTTATTTTTAGATTAATTCCGGCTAATGCGGTAGTTCCATTTTTATATACTTTATAAACATCTTTTAGTTCAATAAATTCCATGACTACTCCACCTTTATAATAATAAGTATATCATAAAAATCCATCTATTGCTTTACCAATAGATGGATTTGACATTAAAATAACAAAAATATTAAAATTTTAGTTTATTAT